>NZ_CP049239.1:300086-600173 GCF_015679985.1 Campylobacter concisus
CTTACAAAGCCCCTTGGAAGCGGTATTTTAAGTACAGCAATAAAGGCTGATTTATTAAGCATGGAGCAAATAAAAGAGGCTGCAACTATCATGGCACAGCTAAATTTTTATGCATTAAAAGCACTTGATAGCATCAAAGTCTACGGCGCTACTGATGTGACCGGATTTGGCTTTTTGGGACATTTAAGCGAAATGTTAAATGAAAAGATCAGTTTTGAAATTTATGAAAAAAACGTGCCAATCATTGCAAGCGCAAAGGAATTTGCAGATATGGGCATCATCCCAGAGGGAAGCTATAAAAACCGCGAATTTGCAAAGCATTTTATAGACAAAGAAGCTGATATTTTGCTATTTGACGCACAAACTTCAGGTGGGCTTTTGCTCGCAGTTGGCGAAAAGGATGCGATGCTTGCAGTAAAACGCTTAAAAGAAGTAGGTTATGAGCACTCAGCTATCGTTGGCTCTGCGGTGTCAAAGAGCGAGTTTGGTATATTTTTAAGATAAATTTTTAAAAATAGCATGCTATCTCATTGCGTTAGTGAAATCTTTTAATTTACTTAACCATTCTATAATTTCAAAAACTACAAAGGAGAGATGATGAATTATCTTGAAATTTTAAAATTTCGTCATGCTTGCAAGGTTTTTGACGAAAGCAAAAAAATCAGTGCTGGAGAGTTTGATTTTATACTAGAAGCTGGCAGGTTAAGCCCTAGCTCAACTGGTCTTGAGCAGTGGGATATCTTAGTCGTTCAAAATAAAGAGCTTAGAGAAAAAATAAAAGCTCTTTCATGGAATCAAGTACAAATCACATCTTGCTCGCATTTAGTTGTCGTTTTAGCTAAGATCAAAGAGGTAAAATTTGGAAGCGCATACGTTAATAAAATGATCGCTAGAAATACCAATAAAGATCCTGAAGCCATTGCTGCAAGGCAAAAATTTTATCATGACTTTTTGCTTGCAAATTTTAAAAACGATGATGAGCTAACATTTCAGTGGTCGCATGAACAGTGCATGATAATTGCCACAAATATGATGAATGCAGCTGCAAGTTTGGGCATTGATAGTTGCCCGATAGAAGGCTTTGATAGACATGCTTTAAATGAACTTTTGGGGCTTGATGAGAGCTTTCAAAGAGTGGCTATCATGGTGCCATTTGGCTACCGCCTAAATCCACAACCAAAAAAACTTCGTAGAGAAATTTCTGATATCGTTACTTGGATCTATTAAGATATTTGAACCAAATTTTAAATAAATCAATAAATTCTAAATAAATACTTACCTTTATAAACCCAAATCAAGTAAAAATGGGATAAAATCAGAGCCAAAACCTAAACTAACGAGGTGTCTATCGTGCTTGAGAAACAAAAAACCAGCCTTCAAATAGTAAAAATGTTTTATACAAAGGCTATTTTACTTCTACTCTCATTTATATTTTTAGCATTATTTGTAGTTTGTACTGGCACGAACGATATAAAGTATGATCTTAGCTCAACTAATTCAAATATAAAATCATCAATCTCAAATAGCTTTTTTATAATAAAAAATGATCTATTTTTAAAATCAAAAATGGTTGAAGCAGGTCTTAGTGATATGCTATTTGATAAAAATTCAACAAAAAACGATCTTTATATAGCTTTTTATGTTTTTGATAAAAATAGAAATTTAATCTATTCAAAGAGATTTTTAGGTGCTGATGACATAGCCGAAAAGGATCTATCTCGGCTTAGGTTAAACGAGACAGATGCTGGAAAATTTACAGTATCGGATCGAGTTTATAAAAACAGTCGTTTTAGAGACATTTATGCATCTTATGGACTAAAAAATGGAGGCAGTATTTTAGTTCAAATTGATATAAAATTTTTGCAAAACTACACTAATGTAGGTTACGATGATAAAAGCAAAACTTATGCTTATCTGGTAGATAAATATGGAAATTTATCAAGAGATGAGTTTTATAAAAAATTTGATGAATCGATGTTTTTGCCTTATGTGAGTCTTGGCGACGAGTTTAAAGAGGATAAAATAATATTTTCTTTAAGCCATATGAGCTTTTATCTCATAAGCTATATGCCAGAGTATAAAATTTTTGTTATTACAGCTTCAACGAAGCATTTTCATATCTTTATGCAGTTTGTGTTATTTTGGCTATCGATCTTTTGTTTTATATCTTCTTTAATTTTATGGGTTAGAGATGTAAAATTTGTAAAAAATAGAATAATGCCAGCTTTAAAAGAGGTAAGAGATACTTTAGATGGCGATGAATACGAGATAAAACGAAGCCTTAATGTAACAGAATTTGAAGATATAAAAAATGGAATAAACAAGCTAAAGATAGAAGCCAAAAAAGCAACTGATGGGCTAGAAGAATACAAAAGTAGATTTGGCTATATTTTTGAGCAAAGCTTTTTGAAAATAGTAGTTTATGATGCTTATAGCGGCGATATTATTGATGCTAGTAATGCATTTTTATCTTCTGTTGGCTACACAAAAGATGAGATTATAGAGCTAAATTTAAATGATTTAATAGATGACGATTTTGCATTGTTTATGCAAATGAAACAAGATGCTCAAAATAGCGATATGAGTTTTAAAATCAAGCTAAAAACAAAAGATGGTGGCACTAAAGAGGGATTTTTACAAGAGTCACAGATTGAGCTAAGGGATTCTAGGCTAAATTTTATGCTTATACATGAGCTTGACGATGGAAAATTTACGAAAAAGGATAACGAAGCAATAAATGATTATTCGTTTTTATCGCCAAATGTAATAGCAGAAGCTTTAAGCAGCGATCCATTTTCTATCGTAAGAAGTACGCAAAATATCGATAGTGTCTTTAAAGTCCCACAAGATAAGAAGCTTATAAATTTAAAAGATCTAATAAGTCCTGAAAGTTTAGATGAGTTTGCTGTAAATGTTTCTAATGAATCTAAAAAATTCTTTGAAAAAGGTAGCAAAAATAGCGAAATAAATCTCGTAGCCAATATGCAAACAAACGAAAATAACAAAACGCCATTTAAGATAAAAGTAAAATTTATAGGTAATGGTGCTGATAAAGAGCGAAAGATCATATACTTTTTTAATGACTTAAGTGATATAGCGAAGTTGCAAGAAAAATATGATGCTGAATTAAAATATTTTCAAAGCATACTTTGGGCAAGCCAAGCGCTTGTCTTTTCATGGGATAAAAAAAGCGACACCCTTTATATCCCAAATGCTATCGCCAAGTCGCTCGGATATGCATTAAATGGGGATATGAGTATAAATTTTGAACGCGCAAAAACTATATTTGTAGATGAATTTGTAAGCTTTAAGGACTTTTTTGACCTTATAAAAAAAGGTGAAGTATATGATGGCGAAGTGCGTTTTTATAGGGCTGATAAAGAGATTATTTATGTTAGGATTAGAGCAAAAGCAATAGCTTTTTATGATGGTGAAGTAAGCGTCATAAAGGGCACAATGCAAGATCTTAGTGTGCAAAATAGCTTTTTTTCTTATCAAGACCTTTTAGCAAAAATTTTCTCATACGCAAAAGAGCAAATTATTATGCTTGATGATGAGTTTAGGATCATAGATGCTAATGACGCTTTTTTCGATACGCTTAACATTTCTAGAGATAAAAATTTTATAGAGAAAATTTACTCAAAAGATATAATAAATTTTAAAAACGGACTAAAAGATATTAAAGATGAAATTTTAAATTCACTTAAAATAACTGGCTTTTGGCAAGGTCTTATTCATGATGTTCGAAGTAAAAATAGACTCGAAGTCATAAGTATAAGCAAGCTTTTAAACGCGTTTGGCGATCAAGAGGGATATATTTTGTTAGCTTCAAGCGCAAATGATGACTGCTACAATAAAGAATATCTCGAATTTATCGCGTATCACGATACGCTAACTGGACTACCAAATAGATTTTTACTTTTTAATAGGCTAGAAAATCTGCTAAAACAAGCGAAAAAAAGCTTAAAAATAGCAGCTTTTTATGTCGATTTTGATAATTTTAAATCGATAAATGACGGATATGGACATCAAGTAGGTGATAAAATCCTAATAGAAATTTCAAAAAAAATAGATGAAATTTTCCCAAAACAAGGAATATTTGCAAGAATAGGCGGAGACGAGTTTATAGGTGCTATGCCTTATGAAAATTTGGGAGAAATTTACGAAACTGCTGAAAATATCTTAAGAGTGGGTCAGAGTAAAATTTCTATTGATGATGATGAGAAAAAACTTAGCGTAAGTATTGGTATTAGCTTAAGTGGCGATGCGCTTAGTGTTGATGATCTAATTGAAAGAGCCGATTGGGCCATGTATCAAGCAAAGCTTAATGGAAAAAATAAATATTATGTATTTAATTCGAAAAAAGATACGTATTTTAAAAATGAATATAGAGATGACTCAAAGATCATTGAAGCTATCGATGCTGGCGAGATGTTCTTGCTTTATCAGCCTGAGATTGACATAAAAAGTGGGGAAGTTAGCAGTTTTGAGGCATTTATTAGATGGAAAAATGGCGATAAGATATTAAGGCCATCAGACTTCTTACCGCTTGCAAAAGGCTCAAAAGCAGTTGTTGCTATCGCATTATTTACGCTAAAAGATGCTTTAAAAGCTAGGGCTGTGTGGCTAAAAGAGGGAATAAATGCAAAAGTTAGAGTAAATTTATGCATTAAAAAGCTAATGACATCTGAGTTTTTTGAGAAATTTAAAAAGCTTTTAAAAGATGAGCAACTAGACGCTAATGGGCTAATCATAGATATCGTTGACTCTGCAAGTGGCGTAAATTTAGATGATGTTGTTAGATATATTGATGCTTATAAGGAGCTAGGCGTTAGCTTTTCGCTTGATGATTTTGCATCTTATTCAGGCTCGGTAGAAGCTTTAGGCATGTTAAAAACAAATAGATTTAATATAGATAAAAGATTTTGCAAACAAATTTTTGATTCAGTAGAAGCACTAAAGACCATACGCATGATAAAGTATGTATCAGATACATTTAATTTTGATGTCATGATAAAAAATTTAGAAGATAAAAGCATGCTTGAAATTTTTGTAGGGTTTGGCTTTAGTAGATTTCAAGGACGGCTTTTTGCGCCAGAGCTTAGCCTGGATGATGTGCTCAAATTTAAATTTGCTCTATCATCTCCGCTAAATGTAAGAAATTTTCAAGATGATGAGAACTACAATATGCTTTGCAAAATAGTAGGCGTAAAAGAGCTTATGACTCGTTTGATAAATTTACTTAAATGCGATGAAAAAATAAGCGAAAAATTAAAAAGCGAAATAGCAAATCAAGTAGATGATATCAGAATAATAAATAAAAAATTAGCTGAAATTTTAGATACGATCCTTGTAAAAATAGACAAAGAGAACGTAATAAATTTAGCTAATGAGGCAATTTTATTATGCGATGATGATCTAAATTTGAGTGGAGCGAATAAATAATGAATGAAAATGCTTTAAATGTTTATGAGCATGAAATCCCAAATGGAAGCAAGCTATACTTTGCCAGTAGCGCAAAGCTAAAGAGGCAGATCGAGCAAAAAGCTAGTGAAATTTTAGAAAATGAAGGCTTTAGCGAGATCGTAACGCCATTTTTCTCATATCACCAGCATTTAAGTGTAGATGCGACAAATCTTTTGCGTTTTAGCGATAGTCTAAATCACGAAATAAGCCTAAGAGCTGATAGCACGGTAGATACTGTAAGGATCGTGCTTAGAAGGCTAAAGGCAAACGAATCAAAAAGATGGTTTTATATCCAGCCAGTCTTTCGCTATCCAAGTCAAGAAATTTATCAAATCGGAGCCGAACTAATCGGTGAAAATGATGTTTTAAAAAGCATAAATATCGTAGCAAAGCTTCTTAATGAGCTAAAAATGGATACATTTTTGCAAGTGAGCAATATACAAATTCCAAGAGTGATTTGTGAAATTTTAAGCGTGCCTATTGAAATTTTTGAAAATGGGCAAATGGAAAAAATTTTATCTCAAAATGTTCCATGGCTAAGTGCTCTTGCTCTTTTAAAGTCAGTTGATGAACTGGATGAAGTGATTAAAATTTCTCCAAGCAAACTAAAAGAACCGCTTGAAAATTTGAGAAATTTAGCCAGCGCTTTAGAATATAAAAATTTAAGAATAGTTCCGCTATATTACTCGAAAATGAGATATTACGATAGTTTATTTTTTAGATTTTTAAGAAATAACAGCATAATAGCAAGTGGCGGCAGCTACGAAATAGACGGAAAAATAAATAGTGGTTTTGCTGTTTATACAGATGCATTGATAGAAGAAAAAATTAATTTAAGGAAGTAAGAATGAGAAAGGCTGATTTAGTAGTTGGAGTTCAATGGGGTGATGAGGGTAAAGGCAAGATAGTTGATATGCTAGGACTAAACTATGACATGATCTGTCGCTCACAGGGCGGCCATAATGCCGGCCATACGATCTGGGTTGATGGCGTTAGATACGCGCTTCACCTTGTTCCAAGCGGAATCTTGCATAAAAATATCATAAACATCATTGGTAATGGTGTTGTCGTTTGTCCAGAAGTGTTAATCACCGAAATGGCTCAGTTTGAAAATTTGGAAGGAAGACTTTATATTAGTGATAAAGCACATTTAAATCTAAGCTACCATAGTCAAATCGATCAAGCAAAAGAGAGACTAAAAGGCGAAAAAGCAATCGGTACGACTGGCAAAGGCATCGGACCAACTTATGCTGATAAAATAAGCAGAAGTGGTCACAGAGTAGGCGAACTACTTGAGCCGGAGCGTTTGTGCGATGCTTTGATGCATGATTTTGAGACAAACAAATGTGTATTTGACGCACTTGGTGTAAAAATTCCTAATGAAAATGAATTGCTTGAAGAGCTAAAAAGATATAAAGAAGTTTTGGCTCCATTTATCGCAAATACTACAAACCTAGTGTGGAAGGCACTTGATGAAAATAAAAAGGTATTACTTGAAGGTGCTCAGGGCACGCTTTTAGATATCGACCATGGCACATATCCATACGTAACTAGCTCAAATACCATAAGTGCAGGTGCTTGCACAGGTCTTGGACTAAATCCAAAAGAAATCGGTGAAGTAATAGGCGTCATAAAGGCATATACAACTCGTGTTGGCTTTGGCCCTTTCCCAACAGAAGATAAAGGTACGAGTGGCGATAAGATGTGTGATATCGGTAAGGAATTTGGCACAACAACAGGCCGCCGCAGACGTTGTGGCTGGTTTGATGCTGTGAGTGTAAAATATGCTTCAAGACTCGATGGTGTCGATACTTATGCGCTTATGAAGCTTGATGTACTTGATGGATTTGAAGTGGTAAAAATTTGCAAAGCTTATCAATATAATGGTGAAACTATCGATTATATGCCGACAGATCTTGAAAATGCAACTCCTATCTATGAAGAACTTGCAGGCTGGGATAGCGTAAAAGGTATAAGCAAATATGAAGATCTGCCAGCAAATGCAAGAGCTTATATCGAGAGAATAGAAGAGCTAACTGGCGTAAAGATCGGCTACATCTCAACAAGCCCTGAAAGAAGCGATACGATCATTAGATGAAAAGCAAATTTACCTCTATCGTCCGCGTAAAAAAACAAGAGATGGATAAGGTAGAGGCAAAGCTCGCTGTTGCTAGGCTTAATGTAAGAAATTTTGAAGAAAATTTAGTGCATTTAAGAGCAAGGCTTGAGGAGTTTTGCTTGCCAAAAAGTGGCAATATAGGCGAACTAAAGGAAAATTTAGAGTTTATAAAGATAGCAAGGCAAGAGTTAAATGCCTGCAAAGAGAGTCTTGAGATAGCTAAAAAAGAGGTTTCGCATTACGAACATAAATATAAAAATGCAAATTTAGAGTACGAAAAGATGAAATATCTAGAAAAAGAAGAGTTTAAAAAAGAGATAAAACGCATACAAAAGGCCGAAGCACTTGCGCTTGATGAGTTTGCAGTGATGAAATTTACAACTAAGAGCGAGTTGTAATGAGAGCGGTTTTATTATTTTTCATTGTTTTAAATTTTGCATTTTGTTTTGAAGTACCAGTTGACTGTACGCAAATTTTTGAAGCTAGAAAAGAAGAAATTTCAAAGGAACTTGAGATCATAGATGAACAGCGCCAAGCTTTAGAAGTATTTCGTGCAAGCTCGGCAGCAGCCTATGAAGAAAATAATAAAAAGCTTGCCAAAAAAGAAGCTGACCTAAATGCAACAATGAAAGTGATCGAGCAAAAACGTAAAGAGATCGATGAAGTGGTCGCCAAAAATGAAAAAATTTTAAAAGAACTTCGCACAATGACTAGTGATAAAGTCAATGAGTCGTATTCTAAGATGAAAGATGGTGCGGCAGCTGAGGTGCTCTCTAAAATGCCTAGATCAAACGCAGCCACCATACTTTATGCTCTTGATGCCAAAAAGATATCTACTATTATGGCAAAAATGGATCCAAAAGTAGCATCCGAGATCACCACTTTGCTTCAAAAAGGGCCACCATTTGCTGATGAAAAAGGCGATATGCCAACCCCAGCTGGTAGCATAAATATTCAGTAATAAATTTTTGCACAAGCAAGCAAAATTTTAAAAAATTTAGACACCAAAATATAAAGCTCTATGCTTATAAATTTTTAATTTTAAGCTCATCTACCTTTAGCTTGTATACTTTTGTGGTAGCTATTTTTTAACCAAACTTGCTACGACCCCAACTCCAAGGATGGCTAGAATGATAAAAAGGCTAATTTGTGTAGAAATTTCAAAACCATGATGAAAGATATGAGCAGTCGCATTTAAAGCTAGCTTTACTGCGATAAAAATAAAAGCACGATCACAGAAATTTCTAAATACTTTAAAAAATTTTTGAGTGCTTCAAGTACAAAATAAAGCGTTCTTAGCCCAAGTATCGCAAATATCATCGCTGAATAAACAATCACAGGATCTTTACTCACAGCAATGACAGCTGGAACGCTATCAAAAGCAAATATCACATCGCTTAGCTCAATCACGCAAAGGCACAAGAATAATGGCGTTGCTATCCAAGTAGCTTTTAGCCTTAAAATTTGATCGTTAAGAGTAGTTTTTTGACTATCTGAAATTTGTTTAGAAATTTCGCTAAATTTAACAAAAAAACTATGTCCAAAAAGCTGTGGTAAAACCGGAAAAAAGCGGTAAACTGCCCTATAAGCTATGTGGTTTGAATAATCTTTTATATCCTCATCACACTTATCTTTTTTTATCATCATTACAGCACTATATGCGACTATTGCTGCAAATATTAGCTCCATCCAAGGCGAGATGGCAAAAAGCATCGTACCTACGGCTACAAAGATGAGCCTAAATATCATAGCTCCTATAACGCCAAAATAAAGCACTCTGTGGCGATAAATTTCAGGTATCTTAAACCATGAAAAAATCGCCATCATCACAAAAAGATTATCTACCGAGAGCGACTTTTCTAGCGCATATCCTGCAAAATAAAGACTTGCTATCTCACTGCCTCTCTCAAAATATAAATATATACCAAAAAGTACCGAAACTCCTATCCAAAAGATAGACCAAATGCCAGCTTGTTTTAGTGAAATTTTCTCATCATGTTTATGAGCAAAAAGATCTATTCCAAAGGCAAGTGATACCATTATCAGAAAAACTATAATTGTTTGAATTTCTAATGCGTTCAACTTTTATTCTTAAAATTTTAGCAAGGCATCATCAAGACTTCTACTATCTCGCCTTTTTTAAGAATTTCTTTATCCATTGGGGTCATTAAAAGCGCAGCCTTGTTTGTTAAATTACTTACGATCGCTGAACTACCAAGCTTTTTGCCATTTAGATTTACAAAATTTTTTCCTTCACGATTTTCTAAATTTACAGCTGTAAATTCTAAAAATGGCGAACGTTTTTTATAGTCTTCGTCCATTATCGCCGTGATATTTGGCTCATCATTGCCTAGCCATAAATTTATCAAAACTCTAACATAAAGCACGCACATAACCATTGCTGAATAGGGAAATCCAGGCAGTGCAAATATATATTTTTCGCCCGATTTTGCTATCTTGATGTGACGGCCCGGCTTAACAGCGGCCTTATCTATGATGACGCTAAAATTTTCTTTTAAAGTATCTTTTACAAAGTCATAATCTCCCATGCTAACGCCACCAGTTGTTATTAAGACATCAGCTGATTTTAGTGCATTTATGATAGCTTTTTTAACAAGCGTAGCCTCATCTTTTACGATCTCGCAAAGGATTGGCTCAGCTCCCATTTTACGTATTTGCATCGCTATACCTATGTGATTTGAGCTATGAATTTGTGCAGCGTTTTCTAGTGGCTCGCCAAGGTCTTTGATCTCGCTACCAGTTGCAATTATTGCTACTCTAGGACGGATGAAAACGCTTACGTGAAAGATGCCAAGCTCAGCAAGGAGTGCGATTTCTGCGTAACTAAGCTTGGTGCCTTTTTTTATTAAAATTTCTCCCTTTTTGTAGCTCTCGCCCACCGCACGCACAGCAAAGCCCTTTGATACACCTTTTTTGATAGTGATCTTTGAGCCATTAACTTCGACATTTTCAACTGGCACTAGCGTATCTGAGCCCTCACTCATGAGTGAGCCAGTAAAGGTTTTAACGCATTTGTTCCCGCTTATTTTTATTTCCTTGTCACTTCCTGCGGGAAGATCGGTGATGAGCTCAAGCTCACTTAAGCTATCACCATATGCAAATGCGTAGCCATCCATCGCTGAAACTGGCTTTGCTGGATAGTTTTTATCTGCTATCACATCGTGTGCGATATTTCTATCAAGAGCATCTGTGATGGCGATCTTTTCTACTTTATCCCAAATCTCGACTGTATCTTTTAAAATCTTTAAACTATCCTCATAACTCATGATATCTCGCACTTTGTGTCCTTTTTCGTAAAATTTTATTATTTTAGCTATTTGGCTCTTAAATTTTATACTTTCTTTATTTATGCTCTATTAAAATGCCATTTAAGAAATCAGTTTGATTTTACCCTATACACAGGAATATTCATGAATAAAACATTGCTTTACATCATCGCAGGTGCAAGCCTTGGCATTCTTGGCCCAGTGCTTGTTTATTTTGGCAACCCAGCAAACATGGGCGTTTGTGCGGCTTGCTTTTTAAGGGATAGCGTAGGTGCTCTTGGCTTTCACCAAGCCAAGGTCGTGCAGTATCTAAGGCCAGAAATTTTAGGTCTTATCATCGGAGGCTTTCTAGCTAGCATGCTTTGGAGTAGAAATTTCACTCCAGTATCAGGCAGTGCGGCATTTTCTAGATTTTTCTTAGGCGTGTTTGCTATGATTGGTTGCCTTATCTTTTTGGGCTGCCCATGGAGAGTATTTTTACGTCTTGGCGGAGGAGATATGACCGCTATTGCTGGTCTTGTCGGTCTATTTGCTGGCGTTTTTGTTGGACGATTTTTCAAGAAAAATGGTTACGTCATACCTGAAAATGATGCCACAACAAAGCCAGTTGCGTTTTTGCCATTAATCATTGCTATTTTGCTTTTAATAGCCCTTGTCTTTGGCTTAAAGCTTGGCGATAATGGTGCTTTATTTAGCTCAGAAAAAGGCCCAGGTTCACAGCACGCAAATATCTTTATCTCACTTATTTGCGCCATTGTTATTGGCATTTTTATGCAAAGAAGTAAATTTTGTTCGGTTGGAGCGATTAGCAAAGTCTTTGAGCGTGATCTTTCAATGTTTTATGGCATTGTATCTATCATCGTTTTTGCAAGTATCACAAATTTAGCTCTTGGACAATATAAATTTGGCTTTGAAGCTCAACCTATCGCCCACAATGACGTTCTTTGGAATTTCCTTGGCATGAGCTTAGCTGGTCTTTGCTTTAGCCTAAGTTATGGCTGCCCAGGCAAACATTTAGTGCAAATGGGAGCTGGAAATTTAAGCTCAGCTGTATTTGTTTTAGGCATGGGAGCAGGCGCTGCGATAAGCCACAACTTCATACTTGCAAGCTCTGGAGCTGGTATAACTCCTTACGCCCCATATGCCGTAGCGATCGGCTTTATCTATGCTATTTATGTTGGAGTTTTTACTAAAAAAGCATAATATAAATTTGGCTGCCTTTGCAGTCAAATTTACTCACTTTTTATATCTATCACCTCATCAAAAAGCTCAAAAAGCTCGCGTTGGTATGTGATCATTAAAATATTAGCCTTAATCTAAAATTTTTTAGTGGCAATAGTAATGTATTTTTTAAGATGGCAAATGATAATTTCAAATCTAACTAAAATTTTAACAATGAATTGGTAAAAATTAATAAACATCAATATAAAGTAAATATTTTAAGCTATTTTGATATAGAGTATCGATTTTAATTTTATCTAAATGAATTCTATGAAGTTTAGTATACTTGCTTCATCACTGATCTTTAGCTCGCTGTGGGCTTTAGATACAAATAACAGTGATTATTCAGTTGTTTTACCAACTATCGAGGTGGAAGGTATCTCGGAGCAAAATACCCTAAAAGGTTATATCGCGTATGATAGTGCGGATATCAATAGAAATGGGCTCAGCAATAAAGAGACGCCACAAACTATCGAAAATATAGATATACAAAAGAACAGAAACTACGGTACAAATGATCTCTCAAGTATCCTAGAAGGATTGATGCAGGCTATGATATGAGAGGCGAGAGCATCAAGATAAGAGGCTTTAGTGTTGATGGTGGCGATATATATAGAGACGGTGTTAGAGACTCTGGTCAGATAAGACGCAGTACAGCAAATGTTGAGAGAGTTGAAATTTTAAAAGGGCCAGCTTCGATCTTATATGGAAGAAGCGATGGCGGCGCAGTTGTAAATTTAGTTAGTAAAAAGGCAAATTTTATGCCTGTTTATAAGCTCTCAGGAAGAGTTGGTAGCTGGAGTAGATATGGTGGTGGTATCGATATAAATCACGTAGTAAATAATCAACTAGCTGCAAGGCTAACGACTGATATGGAGCGTGGAAAATCATGGAGAGATGGTATAAAATATAAAAATTTTATGATAAGTCCAAGTATTATTGTGACAAATGATGGTGGAACAGTGAGCTTTGAGGCGCAATACACATATGATAATGCTTGGCGTGTACCTGATAGAATGCCAACAAAAAGTGTCTATGACAAGCTTGGTATCGACTATACAAAGGGCTTTTCTCATGATGGAGACTTTGTTGAAGATAAGCTTCATTTCTTTCGTACCGAGCTAAATGCAGAGTTAGTAAAGGACATGAATTTAAAATGGGTTTTTGGTTATAGAAAAGCTAGTCAAAATTTTGACCATTATTTTAGTGGTACCATCATGCCCGGAAATAGACTAAAGCAAAACTATGCTAAACAACAAACCGATAATGACACACTCTCAAATGCCATAACACTTACAAAAGAGCTTGAATTTACAAGATTTAAGCATAATCTTACTTTTGGATATGACAACAGCGTAGAAACTCGCCATCCAAGGCTTTGGTTTGATAGTGCAAAAAATGTGACCATAAATCCATACGCATCAAGATCAAGTTGGGGTAGTGTGGGCTACATACCACTTAATACTGATAATAAGCATAAAGCCATAAATAATGGAGTATTTCTCGAGGATTTAATAAGCTTAGACGACAAATATAGGCTACTTGTTGGTGGAAGGTTTGACTTTTATAAATTTAAAACAAGAAATATTACAAATATGACAAATAGCTACAAAGGGCACTCTTTTAGTCCAAGAGTTGGCTTGCTATGGGATTTTTTACCAGAGCATACCGCATATGCTTCATACTCAAAGAGTTTTGCCCCATACGGTGGCCGTGGAAATATAGGTATAAGTATAGTCGATACAACGATGCTTGATCTAAAACCGCAGAATAATGAGCAATATGAAATCGGCTTAAAAAGCACATGGGCTGATAATAGATTTAGCTCAAACTTAGCGATATTTCAGATCGAGCATAACAATATAAGATATAGACCAGATCCTATAAATGATCCATATACTTGGGCGCAACGTGGTAAAGAGCGAAGTCGTGGTATAGAGCTAAATATCTTGGGTAAAATTTATGAAAATTTATATCTAAGAAGTTCTCTTGGATATATGAGAGCTATTATCGCAAGTGATAAATCAAATCCATTAAACGAAAGACTTAGTCTAAACAATACAACCAACTGGCAGGGCAATGTTTTTTAAGATATGCTAAAAACGACAAATGGTATGTCGAAAGTGGCGTAACAGGATACTCTAAACGATATAGCTACCGCATAAGTAATGGTAGAGTCATAGACGAACATCTTCCTGGTTTTGCTAGATTTGATGCAAGTGCTGGATATAACTTTAACGAACACGCTCAAATAACATTAGCAATAAACAATATCCTAAATAAAAAATACTGGCGTTCTGATTCAAGACCGGGCGACGAGAGATCGTTTATGCTAAATATGCACTACACTTTTTAACTAAAATTTACACCGCCTTCTCTTTGGCGGTGTAATCTTTTGTTATGTGAAATTTGGAGAAAATTAGCCACCAAAGATGGCTAAATTTGAAGTTATCTTAAAATTTGAATCTTTGCTTTTGCGCGGAGTTTATCAAAATAATCAGCCATAAGTTTTTCTTGCTCACCTTGATAAAGCTCATTTATAACATTATCCTTAACGTCTGCAAAGCTTGGTGTGTATGAGCCGATCTTCTCTTTTACTAAAAACATATCAAAGCTGTCAGGCCCTTGCAAAGGCTGTGTGTAGTCACCGTTATTTGTGCTTGAGATGATCGCAGCAAGCCTTGGATCTATGCTTTGATAGTCCAAACTAACCTCTTGTGTTTGCACGCCGTCTAGTAGCTTCGGACTTGTCTTTTGAGCCTCAAGTAGCTCAGGATCTTTTGCTCTATAAACTACGACTCTAGCGGTGCTAAAGACCTTAAATTTATCAGGATTAGCATCAAAATACATCTTTGCTTTTTGCTCATTTACATTTTTACCAGCTTCAGCCAAGATGCTTTTATAAAGCTTTTCTTGAAGCATCTTTTTTTCTATGTTGTTTTTAAACTCCAAAAAGTCCATGCCTTGAGCTTGGATAGAGCTTCTAAACTGCGAATTTGTCATGCCATTTTGCTTTGCGATCGATTCGATTCTATCGTTTAGCTCAAATGGCGTTACACTAATGTTTAAATTTTTTATCTGAGCATCTTCGAGCCTATCTCTTATGAGTAAATTTAAAGCATCTTGTTCGCTAGCTCTTAGCTGTTCTTTCAAGCTATAAACTTCATAAAGCGTGATTGGTTCGTTCTCTACAATAGCTGCGATACCGTTTATCATCTGAGCCGAATATAAATTTAAAGCACTTAGCATGCCAGCAGCCAAAAAGAGCAATTTTTTCATAATAAAACCTTTATTTAAGTATTTAGTAAATATAATTTTGGGCAATTATAACATAAAAATAAGGCACAAAATGATAGTTACTAGATTTGCTCCGTCGCCTACTGGATACCTACATATAGGCGGACTTAGGACAGCCCTTTATAATTATTTATATGCAAGAGCTAATAATGGAAAATTTTTACTTCGTATCGAAGATACTGACCTAAAACGAAACTCAGAAGAGGCCACGCAAGCCATAAAAGAGGCATTTGCTTGGTGTAAGCTTGATCACGACGGCGAAGTGACATATCAGTCAAAGAGGTTTGATCTTTACAAAGAGTATGTTAAAAAACTACTTGAAGAAGGCAAAGCATATAAATGCTATATGAGCAAGGATGAGCTTGAGGAGCTTAGAGCCAGCCAAGAGGCTAGAAAAGAGCGCCCAAAATATGATAATAGATATAGAGATTTTACTGGCACGCCTCCAGCTGGCATCGAGCCAGTCATCCGTATAAAAGCCCCGCTTAGCGGCGAGATCGTCATACATGATGGCATAAAAGGCGAGGTTAAATTTAAGGTTGAAGACATATTAGATGACTTCATCATCGCTAGAAGTGACGGCACACCGACTTATAACTTCACGGTCGTAATAGATGACGCATTAATGGGCGTAACAGACGTCATCCGTGGTGATGATCACCTCTCAAATACCCCAAAACAGATCGTTCTTTACGAGGCACTTGGCTTTAAGGTTCCAAAATTTTATCACGTCGCTATGATAAACGGCGAGGATGGCAAAAAGCTTAGCAAAAGGCACGGCGCAACTGATGTTATGGAGTATAAAAAGATGGGCTACCTGCCTGAAGCGCTCTTAAATTTTCTCGTTCGTCTTGGCTGGAGCCACGGCGATGATGAGATTTTTACTATTGAAGATATGCTTAAATACTTCAATCCAAACGATATCAACAAAAGCTCAAGCACTTATAACGCTCAAAAGCTTGACTGGCTAAATTCTCACTACATCAAGACCTTGCCTTATGAGAGGCTAGCACAAGATATGCTTGAATTTGGCGTGGATTTTAAGGCTTTGGTAAAGGGTGAGCTACTTCTAAATTCGCTCCGTGAGAGATCAAAGACACTAATCGAAATGGCAAATAGCGCAAATGCGATCATCAACTCTCCAAAAAGCTACGATGAGAAAGCTTGGGCTAAATTTATAAATGAAAATAGCAAAGAAATTTTGGCTAAATTTGCTCAAATTTTAGACCGTGACCTTGACGCAAAGGGCTATGAGGAGCTAACAAATAAATTTTTAGAGCAAAATGGCTTAAAGCTAAAAGACCTAGCCCAGGCTCTAAGGATAGCGCTAACTGGCTCAAGCGTGAGCCCAAGCATATTTGAAGTGCTTGAAGTAGTGGGCAGTAGCGAGACGAAAAATAGAATACAAAATTTATTAAAGGAAGAAAAATGACACATGTAACTAAAGAAGAAGCACTAAACTACCACATAGGCGGTAAGATCGAGATAAAGGTAAAGACGCCTTGCGAGACATCAAGAGACCTTTCAATGGCCTATACGCCTGGCGTTGCAGAGCCTTGCAAAGAGATAGAAGCTGACAATGAACTAGCTTATAAATATACAAATAAAGCAAATCTAGTAGCCGTTATCACTGATGGTACGGCTGTTCTTGGACTTGGCGACATCGGCGCTATCGCTGGTAAGCCAGTTATGGAAGGAAAGTCAGTTTTATTTAAAAAATTTGCAAATGTTGATGCCTTTGACATCGAGCTAGACGAGCATGATCCAGATAAGATCGTTGAGATTTGCAAGGCTCTTGCTCCGACATTTGGCGGTATAAATTTAGAAGATATCCGTGCTCCAAAGTGCTTTGAGATCGAGAGAAAGCTTCAAGAAGCAGTCGATATCCCAGTCATGCATGACGATCAGCACGGCACGGCGATGATAACAAGTGCTGGCATGATAAATGCGATGGAAATTTCTGGCAAAGATATCTCAAAGATAAAGATCGTAGTTAGTGGCGCAGGTGCAGCTGGTATCGCTTGCGCGAAGATGTATAAAGCGCTTGGTGCAAAACACATCGTGATGATAGATAGTAAAGGCGTCATCCACTCAAAAAGAACAGATCTTACACCTGAAAAGGTAGAGTTCGCGCTTGAAACTGAGGATAGAACTTTGGCTGATGCGATGAGGGGCGCTGATATGTTTTTAGGCCTTTCTAAGCCTGGCGTACTTACAAAAGAGATGGTTGCTTCAATGAATAAAGAGCCTATCATCTTTGCTTTGGCAAACCCAGTGCCTGAAATTTATCCAGAGGATGTTGAGGCTGTAAGAAGTGACGTTATGATGGGTACAGGCAGAAGCGACTATCCTAACCAAGTAAATAACGTTTTAGGTTTCCCATTTATCTTTAGAGGTGCGCTTGACGTTAGAGCTAAAAAGATCACTGAAAATATGAAAATGGCTGCAGCTAGAGCACTTGCGCAGCTTGCAAAAGAGCCAGTGCCAGCTGAAGTTTTAAAGGCAAGTGGCGTTAGCGAGCTAAAATTTGGCAAAGAGTATATTATCCCAAAACCATTTGACAAGCGCGTATTAACAGCAGTCGCTCCAGCAGTTGCAAAAGCAGCAGTTGAAGATGGCGTGGCGAGAGTAAAAGATTTTGATGTTGAGGCTTACAAAGCCAAGCTTGCAAAAGGATTTTAAAATTTAGCCCAAATTTTGGGCTAAACTCTTTTTGGCATTTTGTAAAGATAAACCCTGTAAAAACAGTAAATTTAAGGATAAAAAATGCAAAACGTTAAACTCATCTCGCACCCACTGATCGAGCATAAATTAACCATTCTACGTGATAAAAATACCCAACCTTTTCAGTTTCGTATGCTAGTTGATGAGATCAGTTATCTTATGATCTTTGAGGCGACTAGAAATTTAAAGGTAAAAGATGTCAAAGTCCAAACTCCAGTTGCGGTGGCAGATGCAAAGAGGCTTACTACAAAAGTGATGATATGCCCCATCTTAAGGGCTGCTCTTGGTATGCTTGATAGCGTTTTTACTATTATTCCAGATGCGAGTGTGGGCTTTTTGGGCTTTCAGCGAAACGAAGAGACAGCACAAGCTGAGTTTTTCTACGCGAAGCTTCCAAAAGACGCAAAAGAACGCATGGCGATCATCATCGATCCTATGTTTGCAACTGGTGGCACGGCGATAGATGCGGTCAAATTCTTACGTGAAAAGGGCGTTAAGGAGATCAAATTTATCTCTATCATCGCTGCTCCTGAGGGGCTAAAGAGATTTAGCGAAATTTACCCAGACGTCGAGGTCTATACAGCTTCGATTGATGAGAAGCTAAATGAGAAAAACTATATCGTTCCAGGTCTTGGTGATGCTGGCGATAGAGTTTTTAACACGCTTTAAGGGCAAAATTTGAATAAAAGACTTTTGCCAGCCTTAGTCGCCTTTATCACTGCTATTATTGTTGGCACTTTTTTCTTTTCAAATAATGGTAGTGAAGCAAATAAAAATGCTCAAATTTTACTTGAGCAACTAAACAAAGAGGGACAAAAAAGCCAGAGCCTTGCAGAAAATGGCTCATACACTTCAAAAGATGAGGTCGCTCTTTATATCTATAAATTTAACAAGCTGCCAAAGAATTTCATAACCAAAAAAGAGGCACTTGAACTTGGCTGGGATGCAAAAAACGGAAATTTATGGCAGATAAGCGGCGGCAAAAGCATCGGCGGAGATAGATTTTCAAACAGAGAAAAGAGGCTGCCAGAAGCTGATGGTAGAAAGTGGTTTGAGTGCGATGTAAATTATAATGGCGGCAGGCGCGGCGCTGAGAGAATTTTATACTCAAACGACGGACTTATCTACTACACGCCCGATCACTACGAGCATTTTTACCTGCTTTATGAAAAGAGGATGCAATGAAAATCGTGATCTTAGATGCCAAAAAGATGCTCGAAAAAGAAAAAATGCATGAGTATTTTGCCAAGAAATTTGACCTACCAGAGTACTACGGCAGAAATTTAGACGCACTCTTTGACTGCCTTTGTGAGATAAATGAGCCAACACTTATAAAGCTAAAAAATGAAAATTTTTTGGATAGTGGCACAAAAGAGAGCTTAACTCGGCTATTTCGTGATATTTGCAACGAAAACGATCTAGTTAAATTTGAGCTTGTAAAAGATGAAAAATGATATTTGGAAAGATTGATTATCTAAATTTACTTCCATTTCACGTTTTTTTAAAATCAGCTCCACTAAGCTCTCAGATAAAAAAGGCGATCGAGTTTAAAAAAGGCGTGCCAAGCAAGCTAAATAGGGCACTAAATGCCAGAAAGATCGATGCTGCGGTGATCTCAAGCATAGCTAGCAAAAAGGCAAATTTAAAGAAACTAAATTTTGGAATAGTCGCCAAAAAAGAAGTAAAAAGTGTGCTTGTGCGCAAAAACTCAGCCCCAAAACCAGATCCTGCCTCAGCTAGCTCAAACGCCCTAGCCAAAGTGCTTAAGCTAAATGGTGAGGTGATTATAGGTGATAGGGCGCTAAAGGCATACTTAAGCGAGGGCAAAGAGTGCTTTTATGACCTTGGTAAAATTTGGCACGAAAAGACAAATTTGCCATTTGTTTTTGGTAGATTTTCATATGTAAAAAATGGCTCGTTTTACAAAAGACTGGTCGCAAAATTTTTACAAAAAAACGTAAAGATCCCAAACTATATCTTGGCTCAGTATGCCAAAAGTCGCGACATAAGCGAGCAAGATATCAAGTGGTATTTAAAATTTATAAGCTACAAAATAGGCCCAAAAGAGCAAAAATCACTCAGAAAATTTTTTAAAGAAAATAGATTATTAAAAGCAGCAAAAAAGAATTAAATTTTATATCTTCTTAGCAGCAGCCAAGAAGATATAAAATTTAGTGGTGCATATGCATATTAGTTGAGTTGTCATCACTCATATTTTGCATTATCATCTTTTGGTGATCATGCATCGGCATATCTGCTGGTATGTTCATTTGCATATTCATATGCATATCCATAGCGCCATCATTAGCCTTGTAGCCTGTTATGGTAGGATCAACCATGCCAAATATCATAGCGACGTGTCCGACGATCAAAAAGAAGATGAGCAGGCAAAAGTGAAGCTTTAGCTTTGCTCTTTCGCTAGCGTTTTTATAGATCAAATTTAGCTCTAAAAGGGCTATGCCAAGAAGTAGGATGACGCTGATAAGATATGAGTAGATAGTAATAATATCCGGCATACCCGCGCCATTTTATACTTGGATAAATTTTGCTATAAAGTAGATCACAAGAGCTGTAAAATAGACTCTAAGCACTATGCCAACAAATTTATATATTGATAGCCAGAATAGTTAAAAACGCCAAAAATAACTACAAAATTTAAGAAGATATAAATTTACTCCTAGCCGGGCTAAGAGTAAATTTAAGCTAGTCTTTAAACTCGTGTGAGATGACCGGAGAAAATTCTTCCCAGTGAAGTTTGGTTTTGATTGTTGGCATCTTGCTTTGAAATGGCTCTTTCTTAAGTGCCGCCATAGCGACACTATCGCCTTTTGGTTTAGCTGGTGCTTCTACGTTTAGTATAGAGCGTTCAAGATCGATGAAATCTTTTAAAATAATAGTATATGATTTAAAGAAATTTGCCTCTTTGTGAGCCAAAAGTAGCGAGCCAAACTCATCTACAAATAAATTTAAAGTCTCAGAAAATAGCTTATTGCTAATATTTTTCGCATCATTAAACTCATCTTTTAAAAATGTAGCCATCGCTAAAAATATAAATCCAACGTAGTCCTCGCTGTCTTTGCAAAGCTCGCTATCGCGTCTATATGGGCTTAGTTTTAAACATTCAATAACCCTAAGCCTAGCTGCTCCGTTATCTCTGCCCTCTTCATAAAATGAGGCACTTAAGGGGATATTTGTAAAGCCAAAAAGAACGTCATTTTGTTCTTTTGAAAATTCTTCAAAGCTAAATTTATCTAAATTTTTAAACGCAGCATCACTATCCTCGCTTAAAGGATTTGCGCTTAAGTATCTTAACTGCTCTTTCCACCTTGAAAATTTCTCATCATTTGTGTAAAAAAACATAGGATATGCTAGAAATTCGTAAAAATATGATCTTGCTTTTATGATGTTTTTATCCATTTAATAAATCCTCTTTCATTGCGTTTATTTGGGCTTGAACCATTAGTTTGGCCTTACAGTCAGCACAGCAGTAAAGTGCTTTTATCTTAACCCTATCGTTGCCAAATCTTGGTTGCATTATAGTTGCGATCTTTTCGACAGCTTTTTTAGTCGCAAACTCTTTTCCGCACTCAACACAGGCAAAAAGCTCATCTCTTGCCAGTTCATTATATGTAAAAAACTCAGGCTTAAGAGAAATTTTTCCAACCTCAAGGCTTATGGTATCTTTTTCAGCACAGCTTAGTTCGCAGTATCCGCAAGCTGTACAGACGCTTGGATTAAATAAAATCGAATTTGTCTTTTTATCAGCTACTAGCGCACTTACGTTACAAGCGCCAATGCAACTTAGACAAAGTGTACAGCTATCAGTGTTTATCTTGACATCACCGTATCTTATCATCTCACCGCTTTTTACCACGCCAAGATCTTCGCTGCCTACTAAAAACTCAAGCCTTTTTGCAAAAATTTCTCTTTTTGGCAAGGCATATTCGTTTATCGTGTGTTGTGAGTCAGCTATAAATTTTACCTTTTTGAGTGATTCTTCAAGCTCGTTTTTATCTTTAGCGTGATAGATCGCCGTCTCTTTAAATTTAAGCTCATAAATTTGATTTAAGATGCTAATGGCGTCTTTTTCGCCTTTGCCAAGAGTTTTGCTAAATAAAATCACACTCGCACCACTTTCTTGAAGCAATGTAAGTAGATGCGCTTGATTTAACATATGTGGTGCTAATATGAAAAAAGGTAGGACATTTTCAGGTAGGCTTATATTTAGCTCGTCTAAATTTGTTTCATTAGAGATTATTAGTGGAATTTTACCTTTGTAAAGTTTGGCAATAGTAGCAAATGAGTTTTGTGGCATAAGTGTAGAGTCAAGAGATCCGCTAGGGCAGACGCTAATGCAGTTACCACAATTTACGCAATCGATTTGTGAGAAAACAAGATGCTTTGTCTCGTCTTCTTTTAAAATGGCTACAGTTGGACAAACATCAACACAGCGTCCACAAATTTCATTTCGTCGTTCGTGATATTGACAGATCGAAGAGTCATATTGAGTTAGGCTTTTGTACTTAAATTTTGGAGTTTTTTCATTTAAAATTTTAAGCACAGCTTCGTCTTTTAGCCCAGATATTTCGTAACAGCCGCTTTGTTTTAGCATATAATCCCTTGCATTTTCAACCAAGAAAAAGTCACAATCGACCTCAAATTCGTCATTTGCTCTAAGTATCAAAACACTAAGCTCGCCAGCTGCGCCATAAATAAATTTCACTTCAAAATGCGTTAATTCAATGACTTTATAGCCATTTTCTTTTAATAAATTTGCTAGTTCCTCACGGCCTGAGTTGCTTACTATTACGACATTTTTGCCGACTTCTTTTTCGTAATCAACATCCTTTGCCATGTCAAATGCAGTTGCTCTTGCTTCATAAAGCAAAAGTGTATTTTTAGCTTTTTCTAATACGCTTGCAGTTGTATTTTTTAGATAAAAATTTATCTCAGGTGCGATAATGTTTGCTTTAAGCTTTGGCGAGTTAGAAACTAAATATTCTTCTTTTTCGTTATTTATTTCTATCTGTTCATTTAGCATTAAAGTATCGTCAAAATCGTTATAAAAGCCAAATTCTTTCATAATTTCTCCTATTATCAAAAACAGGCTTATTCTAATATTAATGGGATTAATAGACTCTGAAAAAATCTAACTATTTTTTGGTTTAAGAAAAATTGTAAATTTTTAAAAATTAGTAAATTTATTTGGCACTACATAAAGATAAACCTGATATTTTTATAGAACAAAACGATATAATTGTTTCAATTATTATCTTAAGTATTTAATTTAGGACGTATGAAATATGCTAGAATTTTTTGAAAAGGACTGGAGTCAGTTTTCAAGAATTAAAGGACTTGAAAACGATAAGTTGTTTCCTCATCATGCTTGTAAAGTTTATTTGTGTTACGACAATTGGGATGATTTTGGGTATAAAACGCTGTACCAGATAGTCATTTTTGACATAAGTGGTAAAAAATATGATTTAGGTTATGTAAAAATTGCCTCTTTTGGTCAAAAGCAAACAAAGATACCTCCAAAATTTGAGAGCCTAGGTAGTAGCTATTTTTCATTAGGTCAAAGTCCCGAATATTATTCGTTGTTAAGCCAAATGTCTGCAGAAATAAGGGATATATTTTTAGCAAGTATTAATGATGTTATTAAAAATGAAGAGCTTCTAAATGAGGCATTAAGTGAAGATGTATTCACAACTTCACTTTTGAGGGACACTAGTTTAGTTACAATTAGAGGGCAGTATAAGAGAATACTGGATGGTGGAGCTATTTTAGATGACTATAGCTTTGGATATGAGACATCTTGTGTAAATAATCAGGCTGGTTATAAGTTGTATTTTGAGGTTTTTGCGGATTCAAATCCTCCAACTAACATCCATGTATTAATCGGAAGAAATGGTGTTGGTAAAACCCATTTGCTAAATAATATGACAAAAAGCTTTATTGGTTTAGATTGTGAAAATGGTAAATTCTTTGAATTTGAAGAAGATATTTTTGGAGAACGAGAAAAAGTAAAGCCTCCTCGTAAAATTTTTTCAAGAATTTTATCGGTATCCTATAGTGCATTTGACCCATTTTTGCCATTTTCGGAAAAAAAATACCCAGAGTATTCTTATATCGGACTTAAAAAGTTAAAATTTAATCCAGAAGAGAACGGCACAGCATCTAGTAAAGAAAACCATTTAAAGGATAATAAAGAACTTTCAGACGAGTTTGCTAGTAGCTTTGTAAAAATTTTAAGTAATAAAAATATAGAACAATACAAAAATTTAATATCCCAACTGGAATCAGATCCAATATTCGAAGAGTTGAATATTAGCGAGGTTATGCACCAAACGGTAGAAATTAAAAAAGTTGACAAAGTTATTAGTCAAGGTTTGAAACAGCCGGCTATAGATTTATTTAGAAAATTAAGTTCAGGGCACGCTATAATATTATTAACTATTACTAAAATTTTTGAAAAGATAGAAGAAAAAACCCTTGTATTATTAGATGAACCAGAAAGTCATTTGCATCCGCCTTTATTGTCATCTTTTATGAGGGCGTTATCAGATTTGCTTATAAAAAAGAATGCGGTAGCCATTATCGCGACTCATTCGCCTGTAGTTTTACAAGAGGTTCCAAAGAGTTGCGTTTGGAGACTAAGCAGATTTGGCCTCGAGGCTAAAGCGGAGCGCTTTGATATTGAAACATTTGGAGAGACGATAGGAACATTAACTAAAGAAATTTTTGGCCTTGAGGTAAACAAGTCGGGCTTTTATGCGATGCTGGACAATAGTATAATGAAAGATGGAGCGTCTTATGATAGGATAATGAAAGATGGAGCGTCTTATGATAGGATAATGAAAGAATATGATAATCAGCTCGGATCCGAAGCAAGATTATTGGTAAGAGCCTTATTAAACAATAGGAAATAGTCTTATGGTTGTATTAGATATGCCTAAAATAAGTAAATCCGACATATATAAATGTTGTTGTAATGGAATAAGGGATAAGGCGAAGAAAAAGAATTTATTGAACTATTTATATGTATTTTTATTAAACGCTTGCGGTTACAACAATAGTGCAAGAGAAAAATATCTTGATAAGTATATAATAAAAGAACCGATTAATTATAAAAAATTTACTAGATACGAAAATATAAAAAAAGATTTATTTGATTTGTATAATAATCGCTTGGTGAGAGGAAAGGAGCCAAGAAAATACTATGATCAAATAATGGCTGGTTCAAAATTAGGCAAGTGCCCATATTGCGGATTGGGGCATGTGTCTACATTAGATCACTATTTACCAAAATCTGAATTTCAAATTTTTTCTATACTGCCAAACAATTTGATAGGGTGCTGTAGGGACTGTAATACCACAAAAAGAAATACAGTTTTAAATACTATTCACCCATATTATGATGACTTTACAAAAACACAGTGGTTATTTGCAAAAGTGAACTGGTCTGAACTTACTATGGAATTCTTTGTAGACACAAAAGATATTAATAATGCCTTAGATAAAAAGAAAATAGAAGAGCATTTTAGAGTGTACGAATTAGCTAGAAGATATGCTATTGAAGCAGCAAGTGAATTGAGCGACCTTAGGATAGAGTTTGAAAATAAAAATTTAACAAAAATAGACATTGAACAAGAACTTTGTATAAAATTTAAATCTAAACCCATAAATAATTGGAAAACAGCAATGTATCAAGCTCTAAGTAAAGATCAGTGTTATTGTAGTGGTGGATATAACAAGTTTTTGTAATATTTTGAATAATGTTTTAAAAGTAAATTTATGTTAAAATTACGCCTTGGTAAAACTAACTTACTAGGAGCGCAAATTGAACGATTTAAGAAATATCCCACAAGTTGATAAGATCATAAAAAACGAGGCATTTTTGGGGCTTGATACGAGTTTAGTCACTATGCTTGCAAGGCAAATTTTAGATGAGGTTAGAGCTAAAATTTTAAATGAAAATGCAAGCTTTAGTGGCGAAGAGATAATAAATTTAATCCTAGATGAGTACTATAAATTTAATGAAGCTAGCCTTAAAAGAGTGCTAAATTTAACCGGTGTGACCATTCACACAAACCTCGCTAGAAGCGTCATAGATAAAGAAATTTTAAGCCGTGCAACTCCGGTAATCACAGGGTATTCAAACCTTGAATACAACCTAAAAACAGGCAGCCGTGGCAACAGATACGACTATATCGGTGAGATGATCGCAAGAGCTTTTGGTTTTGAAGACGCCATCGTCGTAAATAATAACGCAAGCGCTGTGTTTTTAGTGCTAAATACCTTTGCAAAGGGCAAGGAAGTCGTCGTTAGTAGAGGCGAGCTAGTCGAGATCGGCGGTAGTTTTAGAGTGCCTGAGGTGATGGCAAATGCGGGCTGCTTTTTGAAAGAGGTTGGCACGACAAACAAAACTAAGCTAAAAGACTACGAAGAGGCAATTAATGAAAATACGGCGATGCTTGTAAAGGTTCATCGCTCAAATTTTGACATTGTGGGTTTTAGCGAAGAGGTTACAGCAAATGAACTAAGCAAATTGGCGTGTGAGCAAAATTTGATAGATTATTTTGATCTTGGCAGTGGATTTTATGGAATTTTGCCGTTTAACTTAGACAAAAATGAGCCAGATCTAAAAAATTTAAAAGATGTTTCGCTAGTTAGCTTTAGCGGCGACAAACTCCTTGGTGCGGTGCAGTGTGGCATAATAGTTGGCAAAAAAGAGCTCATCGCAAAGCTTAGAAAAAATCAGCTTTTAAGAATGCTTCGCGTAGATAAAGTGATCATCTCGCTTTTGGCTGAGAGCATGAAAGCTTATTTAAATAAAGAATTTGAGCTAATCACAACGCAAAAACTGCTTCACAAAAGCGTAAAAGAGCTTGAAAACTTAGCAAATTTTATAAATAAAAATCTAAAAACACCACTTGAGATGGTGCGCACACAAACCTTTGTAGGAGGCGGTGCGATGCCAAATAAAAAAATTCCAAGTATAGCTTTGGCAGTTAGTGGAGATGCGGTTTTAAATGAGCAGAAATTTAGGCAAAAAAAGGTGATCGGCCGTATAGAAAATGATAAATTTTTACTTGATTTAAGAACGCTTTTAGATGACGATGTAAATGAACTAATAAAAATAATAAATGAAACGGAAGAAAAATGAGTCTAATAATAGGAACAGCAGGGCATATCGACCACGGAAAAACCGCGCTTATAAAGGAGCTAAACGGCTTTGAGGGAGACAATCTTGAAGAGGAGAAAAAGCGTGGCATAACGATCGATCTAAGCTTTTCAAATTTAAGTAAAAATGATGAAAATATCGCATTTATCGACGTACCAGGGCATGAAAATCTCATAAAAACGATGATAAGTGGCGCGTATGGCTTTGATGCGTGTTTATTTGTGGTGGCAGCAAATGACGGCCTTATGCCTCAAAGCTTGGAGCACCTTGAAATTTTAAATCTCCTTGGCGTGAAATCTATAATCGTGGCGCTTACAAAGTGTGACCTCGTAGATGAAGCGACTATAAATTTAAGAAAAAAAGAGATAAGAGATGAAATTTCTAAATTTAAAAACCTGCAAATTTTAGAAATTTTTGCCGTTAGTATAAGGGATAAGGCAAGCATTGACGAGCTTAGAAACTACCTCTTTACGCTAAGAGCTAAAAAACGCGATGAGGAGGGCGTTTTTAGATACTACATCGATAGGGTTTTTAGCCTAAAAGGTATCGGAAATGTCGTAACTGGCACCGTTATAGAGGGAAGCGTTAGTAAAAATGAGAAGCTTTTTAACTATGACGCTGGCAAAGAGGTGCTAGTAAGAAGTGTGCAAAGCCATGATAAATTCGTAGATAATGCAGGGGTTAGCAGCCGTGTGGCGCTAAATTTGACAGGAATTGAGCTTAATGAGCTAAAAAAGGGGCAGCTACTTAGTAAAAAAGGCTATTTTAGAGGATTTAGAGAGGTTGATGCGGTCGTAACTGCTAAAAATCTCATTCACTCTCAAAGCGTAACCTTTTGCGTAGGAGCTAAAAATGTGCCTGCAAAGGTGCTTATACTAAGCCAAAAAGATGATAGCTACTTTGTTACCTTTAAATTTCAAAGCGATATGTTTTTGAAATTTGACGAGGCATTTGTGCTTATCTCAGATGCGCGTGTGATAGGCGGTGGCAGAGTGCTAAATCCTGTGCTTGAGCCACTAAAAAAAGCTGGTAAAATTCTCTTTTTAGCTGCACTTTTAAAGCATGATTTTGTTGGAACCTTTTCTATCTTAAAAGAGGCTCACAAAAATGGCTTTGGCATCATCTCGTCTTATCAAAGATTTGGACTAAGTCACGAAGAGGCCGTAAATGTGGCTAAAAAAGTCTCAAACGTCTTTGTCGATGAAAAAGCTTTAAATATCTACGATCTAAGCGCGGTTGAGCGGATAAAGTCTGTGGTTAAATTTATGATAGAGAAAAATGAATTTGCCGTTTTCTCAGCTCAAAGTATAAGCTTAAAGCTTGCTTGGGCTAGCCAAAATTTAGCTCAAAAAGCACTTGATGAGCTTGAAAGTATAAACTTAATCTCTAAAAATGATGGCATTTATATAAAAAAGGGCGTTGATATAAGCAAGCTAAAAGTAAGGCTTGAAGAGAAAATTTATGAAATTTTAGAAAGCGGAAAGCTAGCTCCTACGGCACCTTATAATATATATGATGAGCTGGAAATAGATAGGCTAAGTGGCGATAATGCACTTAAAAAACTAACTGCAATGGGTAGAGTTATAAGGCTGGAGCATAACCTTTTCATCACCAGAAATTCGTTAAAAATGGCACTTGATAAGCTAAGAGGGATCATCAAAAATCAAGGCTTTGTAAATGTCACAAACGCCAAGGATGCACTAAATTTAAGTAGAAAATATATAATCGCTTATCTTGAGCAACTTGATCTTGAGAGTGACATAATAAAGCAAGGAAATGATAGAGTTTTTCGCGGTTAGTATTCATTTACAAAAAGCAAATATAATCCGCCAAATTTTTTAAAAGGAAAAAAATGAAAAAAGTGGTTTTGGCCTCAATATTAGCGGCAACTAGCCTAATGGCAGCTAGTAATAAGCAAATAGAAGATTTTTACTCAGAAGTTTTTAAAAATCAAAATATCGATGGTGTTAATGTGAAAGTCGTAGAGCGCACTAAAATTTTAGATGATATAGAAAAAGTAAGCTTAAAATTTAGCAAAGGGGATATGTCTCAAGAAGATGTGACTTTTGTTAAGGGTGATCTTATGTTTCCTGATGTTGTAAATTTAAAGGAGCAAAAGTCTTATTTGGCTGAAGAAAAAAAGGTAATCGCAGAAAAAGCAGCACTTGATTTAGTAAAATCACTAGCTAAAATTTATAAAAATGAAGACAAGGCAAATGTTATAACTCTTGGCAATGATAGCAAAAAGCCAACTCTTATTATGTTTTCAGATCCTGAATGTCCATATTGTAGAGCCGAGCTAGCAAAGATCGAAACGACATTAAAAGACAATAACGTTGAAATCATCCTAACTCCAGTACATGAACTATCATCTTTGCAAAAAAGTGCTTTGATCTATAAAGATATAAAAAATGCAAAAAGTGATAGCGATAAGGTTAAAATTTTAAGAAAGTATTTCTCTGAAGATTATAACGTAGATGAAAAAAATGTTAGCAAAGAAGAGAGCGACAAGATAGATACTTTACGTAAAAAATATTTCTCAGCTGGCGTTAGATCAGTGCCATTTATCATAAACAAAAGTGATCTAAAATAATCTTTTCTAGGGAGCTCTCCCTAGAATTTATACTTTAAATTAGCCTTTCTCTCAAAATTCATAAAAGTTAAAATATTAAATATATTTTCTTATATTTTTAACAATAACTTAACATATTTAATTAAAGCTTTATATTTACTTTGATTATCTTGCAATTATGCTAAATTTACCGAGTTTAAATCTAGGCTATAAAAAGCCCTGAAATAGGCCTTGCAATATTTTAGAATTTCTAAAATATTGCGAATCATGAAGACCAATCAAACCAAATTCTCAAATTTTTAAGTTTGAGAGCTAAGGAGAAAAAATGCAAGGATCAAGAAGAGATTTTCTCAAAAAATCTCTAAAAGTCGGTGCTGCCGGCGGTGTACTCGCAGTCTCAGCCGTAGCAAAAGTGACTAGTGACGACTTAGCTCCTGATGACAATGGTGTCGTCGTTGGCAAGTCAAACAAAAAAGAGGTGCTTTATAAAAAAAGCAAGAACTGGGAAACCTACTATAAAATCGCTTACTAAGGGAGAAAACCATGAGTGATGCACGTATAGGAAGACGTTCATTTTTAAAGCTAGCCGCACTTGGTGCTGGAAGTACAATGGCTTTTGGAGAAAATGAAACGATAAGAAAAGCAAGTGATGAGGAGATAAAAAATCCTTTCCCTGGCTCAAAAAAGGTTAGAACGATTTGTTCTATTTGCTCAGCAGGCTGTGGTATCGAGGCTGAGGTAAAAGATGGTGTTTGGGTTCGTCAAGATATGGCGATGCACCATCCGATATCTCAGGGCTCACACTGCTCAAAAGGTATCGATCAGATCGACCTTACACACAGCAAACAACGTATCAAATATCCTATGAAAAAAGTTGATGGTAAATGGCAAAGAATTTCATGGGATCAAGCTGTAAATGAGATCGGCGATAAGATGCTTCAGATCCGCAAAGAAGATGGTCCTGATAGTGTTGTTTTCTTAGGATCTGCGAAATTTAACAATGAGCAAGCATATTACTTTAGAAAATTTTGTGCATTTTGGGGTACAAACAGTAACGATCACGTAGCAAGAATTTGACATAGCGCAACAGTCGCCGGTGTGGCGAATACTTGGGGTTATGGCGCGATGACAAACCACTTTGGAGATATGGCTGCAAACTCAAAATGTATATTTATCATTGGAGCAAACCCAGCTGTGGCAAACCCAGTTGGTGGCATGAAGCACACTTTACAAGCAAAAGATAGAAACAATGCAAAAGTAATTGTAGCTGATCCAAATTTTACAAAGACGGCTGCACATGCTGATCTTTATTTGAGACAAAGATCAGGAACTGATATTGCACTTGTTTATGGTCTTATTCACATTATTCTCAAAAATGGCTGGGAAGATAAAGAATTTATAGAAAATAGAACTTACGGTATTGATGAGATAAGAAAAGAGGCTGAGCACTGGACACCAGAGGTTACATCTGATGTTACTGGAGTACCAGTTGATAAGCTACTAAAAGCTGCAGATATCCTAGCTCATACAAAACCGGGTACTGTTGTTTGGGCACTTGGCATCACTCAACACTCAGTTGGTACATCAAATACAAGAATTTTACCTATCCTTCAACTAATTCTAGGAAATATGGGTAAAGCAGGTGGCGGCTGTAATATCATTCGTGGTCACGACAATGTTCAAGGCTCAACTGATATGTGTAACCTTTCAGATAGCTTGCCAATGTATTATGGCTTAACTGATGCAGCATGGAAATATTACTGCAAAGGCTGGGGCGTTGATTATGATGAATTTATTAAACGCTTTGCGGTCTCAACAAAAGAGCCAAAACAAGGCGGCACTCCTGTTAAAAACACAGTCTTTGAAGAGTATTATTACCACGATCCTAAACATCCAGAAGATAGAAACTGGAGAAACGAAAAAGGCTGGTCACTTTCAAAATGGTGGCAAGGCGTCTTGAAAGAGGAGAACACATTTAGTAGTGGTGCATTGAGAGTTCTTTGGGTTCAAGGAACTGGTCTAACGTCTATGGCGCACCTAGCTAAAATTCAAGAAGCAGCTTCAAAACTAGATATGATCGTTGTAGCTGAGCCATTTGTAAATGAAATTTCTATCCTTTCAGACAGAAAAGATGGCGTTTATATCTTGCCAGTAGCAACTGCATTCGAAAATGAAGGTCACCTAAGTGCTACAAACCGCTCAGGACAATGGAGAACAAAAGTTGTTGATCCACTTTATGAGAGCAAGGGCGATCACGAAGTAATGTTCTTATTTGCTAAGAAATTTGGCTTTTACGATGAATACGTAAGAGGCATGAAAATGGGTATCGTAGATCATGAAATAAAACAAGTAAAAGATGATTTTGTATGGCCTGATGATGCGACAAATGAGATAGCAAGAATTGGAAATTCTATAGGTTATGGTGGTAGAACAGCTGAGATGTTTAGACGTCATCAAGCAAACTGGGATAAATTTGACCCAGATACGCTAATAGGTATTGGCGGTGAAGTCAAAGGCGAATACTACGGTAAACCATGGCCAGCATGGGATGAAAAACACCCTGGAACACCAATACTATATGATATGAGCAAACCTTATGCAGAGGGTGGCTCTGGCTTTAGAAATCGCTTTGGACTCGAACATAATGGCGTTAGTCAGCTAGCTAGCGAAGAGACAACACTTGTTGGCTCAGCTATAAAAGGTGGCTATCCACAAATCACAAAAGAGAATATAGAAAAAGTCTTAGGTATAACTCTAACTGAAGAAGAGAAAGCTAAGATGGGACCAAGCTGGAGCATGGATTATAGTGGTATTATCTTTGAAAAATGCCGTGAAAAAGGTGTTGTGCCTTATGGTAATGCAAGGGCAAGAGCTATCGTTTGGGAATTCCTTGATCCTATTCCAAAACATAGAGAGCCTGTTCACTCACCACGCTGGGATCTTGTTCAAAAGTATCCGACATTTGAAGATCAAGCTAGAAATTTCCGTGTTTCTACTAAGTTTAAGTCAGAGCAACAAGCAAAAGATTGGTCAAAAGAATTTCCAATCGTGTTTAGCACGCAACGTGTCGTAAACTTAAGTGGTGCAGGAATGATCGAAAGAACTAGTAAATATCTATCAGCTATTACGCCAGAGATGTTTGCTAATGTTAATCCAGAGCTAGCTTTAAAATACGGCATAAAAGACCGCGATATGATGTGGATCCACAGCCCACAAGGTACAAAGATCAAAGTAAGATGCTATCACAGCCAGATGGTAACTCCAGATAGAATTTGTATGCCATATAACTTCGCTGGTATTATGCAAGGCGTTGATCTTTCAGCTCGCTATCCAGAGGGCACCAAGCCTTATGTTATCGGCGAGAGCTTTAACACAGTTACTAACTACGGATTTGACCCAGTTACTCAAATTTCAGAGTTTAACGCGGGTCTTTGCCGCATAGAAAAAGCTGAGGAAAATACATTTAAAACATCGTTTTTCCATGAATATGGCGAGAGAGACGCCATGGGTAAAGAGTAAGGAGGAATAAAATGGCAAGAATGAAATTTTTCGTAGATACTGATAGATGTATTAGTTGTTATGGTTGCCAAGTTGCTTGCTCTTCTGCTCATGAACTTCCAGTAGGAATTTATAGAAGAAAGGTCATTACACTTCACGATGGTATCGAAGGTAAAGAGGTTTCAACTACCATTGCATGCCAACACTGTACTGATGCACCTTGTGAGCAAGTTTGCCCAGTTGATTGTTTCTACATTAGAGCTGATGGCATCGTGCTTCACGATAAAAATATATGCATAGGCTGTGGTTACTGCTTATATGCTTGTCCATTTGGTGCTCCACAGTTCCCTAAAGATGGTGCATTTGGCGTAAAAGGCGTTATGGATAAATGTACAATGTGCGCAGGCGGTCCAGAGCCAACAAACTCACACGAGGAGAGAGAGCTTTACGGCCAAAATAGAATGGCTGAAGGAAAAGTGCCTATGTGTGCGGCTGTTTGTGCTACAAATGCACTTTTAGTTGGAGATGCAGCTGAAGTATCAAATGTATATCGCAAACGCGTTATGCTAAGAAATACTGGGCTAAATGCCTAACAAGAAGGAGAGCATTTGCTCTCCTTTAAATTCTAAATTTTAAACTTAAAGCCTTTTCATTTTTTATAAAACTACTATTTTTATATTCAAAAGATAAATTTTAAATTTACATTAGAAAATTTCTAAGATCATTTAAAATTGGCTATTTGAGGACAAATTTCTCTTTATTATCTCAATTTGCTCTATTTTATGATAATCGTTTTTATTTTAATCAAAGTAAAACCTTGATAATATTCGTTTCAAAAAATCTCACAGGTGGTTTATTTAATGAATAAATTCTTAAAATTTATGCTAATTATGTTGTTGCCTATTTGGCTTATAGCAAAAAATGACGACTACACACAAGTCGCAGCTCAGATAAAAGAGTCATTACAAAAAGTAATAACAGAGTATAGAGCAGGCAATGTTGAACAAGCAGTCAGCGATACTCAAAATGCTTATTTTGGTTTGTTTGAAGATGTCGAAGCTGGCATCAGAATAAATTTAGGTCAGAAAAAAGCTTACTCTATGGAGAAGCAATTTGGCGAGATCAGAAAAGCGATAAAAGCTGGCGAAGCACCAGATGACGTGCAAAAAAGAATAGACCAGATAAATAGCGAAATTGCTGAAGTTTTGCCAGTTATTTTAAATGGACATAAGCTTGTTGGTGAGTACTCAGATACTCCAGCACAAGCTGCTACAAGTGGCTATGACACTTCTAAATTTATCCCTGAGTGGAAAGTGGCATTTGAAAATTTATCAGCCGATATAGATAAAGCAATAGCAAGCTATGAGAGTGATAAGCAAGATGACGCCAAAAGTGCTATCCAAGATGCTAAATTTACAGACTACAGAAACACTCAACTTGAAATCGCTATTCGTCAGTATATAGAAAATGGTAAAAGCATAGATGCTGATATCCAAAGAAAGATGGGTGAGGCGATCAACGGCATTACAAATGGCATAAGCAAAGATGACTTTAAAACTAAGCTAGATGAGATCAAAAAGCTAGCATATGAGGCAATCTCAAAACTCCCAGCTGATACTGCAAAACTTGCAAAAGTTGATATGAGCGATGTAGAAGCAGCTTCTGAAGAAGATAGTGGTGCAGATTATACCAAAGTCGTTCAAAATATAAACGATAAAATTCAAGCTGCTATCACACTTTATAAAAATGGTGATGCAAAAAAAGCCATGGGTGATATCCAAGATATCTACTTTGATGAGTTTGAAGGCAGCGGCATGGAGAATAAAGTAGGCGCAATAGATGTAAATTTAAAAACAGCTATTGAAGCTACATTTGGCAATCTTGTAGCCCTTATGAAGTCAGGCGCAGATGAAAAAACTCTTCAAGAAAGTGCAAGCAAGATGTCGTCTCAGCTAGCAACTGCACTTGAGAAAACTAGCAGTTCAAGCTCACCTTGGTCTTTATTCGTTTGGGCTTTGACTATTATTTTAAGAGAGGGCTTTGAGGCACTTATCATCGTTGCTGCTGTTGTTGCATATCTTGTAAAAACTGGTAATGCTAAAGCAATGGGCAAAGTTGTTTATAGCTCAGTTGGCGTGGCTGTTATCTTAAGCTTTGTCATGGCGTGGCTAATGAATGTCATTTTTGGCGAGGCTGCAGGTCAAAAAAGAGAGCTTATGGAAGGCATCACGATGCTTGTTGCAGTGGGACTTCTATTTTATGTTGGTTTCTGGCTTCTTTCAAATGCAGGTGCTAAAAAATGGAATGACTATATCAAATCACACGTCTCTGACTCTATCTCAAGTGGCTCAACTACAGCGCTTTGGTGGACTGTATTTTTAGCAGTATTTAGAGAGGGTGCTGAAACTGTACTATTTTATCAGGCACTTATTTTTGGAGCTAAAGATTCAGCTGGTTACTCAATGATCGCAGCTGGCTTTGTGATAGGACTTGTCGTTCTTTTAATAGTCTATTTCTTATTTAAAATTTTTGCTGTTAAAATTCCTATTAAACCATTTTTTATATTTACGTCAGCTATTATCTTTTATATGTCGATCGTCTTTGTTGGCAAGGGCGTTGGCGAACTAGTTGAGGGTAAAATTTTCATCCCAACTATCATAAATGGACTTAGCTTCCCTGACTGGATGAGAGACTGGCTAGGACTTCAGCCATATTATGAGAGCTTAGTGCCTCAAATCATTATGGTGCTTGCCCTTGTTATTGGCATTGTTATCATGAAATCAAAACAAAATAAAAATTAATCTTATTTAAAGGAGAGAATATGAATAAAATTCTTAGTTCAGCTCTAGCACTTAGCCTAGCAGCTGGTTTTGCACTTGCTGGAGAGCACCCAATCGGCGAGCCTGTAGAGGCTAATGGAATGGAGATAGCTGCTGTTTATCTAGAGCCAATTGACATGGAGCCAAAAGGCGTTGATCTAGCTCCAAGTCTAGCTGACCTTCACTTAGAAGCTGATATCCACGCTGTAAAAGGCAATAAAAACGGCTTTGGCGAAGGCGAGTGGATCCCATATCTAAAAATCAACTATGAGCTAAAAAATCTTGATAATGGTAAAACTAAAAAAGGTACATTTATGCCTATGGTTGCAAGCGATGGCCCACACTACGGTGCTAACATAAAAATGGATACAGGTGTTGGTAACTATGAGCTTAAATTCCACATCGACAATCCAGAAAAACAAGGCTTTGGTCGCCATGCTGACAAAGAGACTGGTGTTGGTAAATGGTTTGAGCCTTTCACAACAACTTATAAATTTCAATGGACAGGTGGTCCTGTTAAATAATCACCAGGGGCGTTCTCGCCCCTTTTAAAAAATTCTCACAGGGTTTAGTTATGTCAATTTATTTCTATCAGGTCTTTTTAGCCCTCCTTGGATTTACGCTTTTTGCTGCCTTAAATAATAATGGCAAAAGTTTAAAAACGATCTTTCTACCATCATTTCTTGGCGTTGTTGCTGGTGTGCTTATCTTTAAAGCTGCTCGTCATGCACTTGTTGATGACCAGTTTAAAATGTTCATAGATTCAGTGACGCTAGTTTTTCTACTAATTAGCATTTTATGGATATTTCTTGAGCTTAAGATAGCAAAAATTGTAACATTTTTTATTTTAGGCATCGGCTTTGGCTTTGGCTATAGTTCAAGCAGTGTGTTATTTCCACTATTTGGTGGTGAGCTACTAGATACGCTTTCGGTCATTAGCTTCTTTCTAATGATATTTGCAATGATTTTGCTCGTATTTTTATTCTTTTTTATTTCGAATTTAAAATCTAGCATTTCTCCATTAATAGCTAAAATTTTAGCCCTTATCACTTTAGTTTTCTTGCTAATCGATAGGAGCTCTCAGACAGCACTTGAGCTTTTGCGTGCTGGGGCTTTAAAAATAAGTAGTGAGTTAAACTCTCAAATTCTATCTATCAGTGCAAAAGGTATTTACGTATCAGAATTTGGTACTTATTTTTATATCTTTGTGATCTTACTTTTATGCATCACTGCACTTTTCTTTATGCCAAAAAGCATTGATAAAAATAAATTTGGTTCTATCAAATACCGCTTTACAAAAGCCATTAGAGAAAATATTTCTGATAATGCAAAATTTGCATTTTGTAGTATTTTGATAGCACTTGGATTTTCGCTCTATTATGATCTTTACGCATCTCGTCCACCTGAAATTTCAGAGCCAGTCTTGGTTGAGCCAGTGGGAGATAAATTTATATTTGATGTTGATATGCTAAAAGATAATGAACTTCACAGATTTGCTTATATAACAGATGAGGGCAAGCAGATAAGGTTTTTTTTACTAAACCGCTTTAGCGACCGTGTATCGCCTGTTATCGTCTTTGATTCTTGTATGATTTGCGGCGATATGGGCTATATAAAGAGAGGCAATGACCTTATTTGTATCTCTTGTAATGTTAGAATTTTCTTGCCATCAGTTGGCAAAGAGGGTGGTTGTAACCCTATCCCTATGGCATTTACCTTCGATGGTAAAAATATCATAGTTGATTATAAAACGATCGTCGCAGGGGCAAACTACTTTAGCAAGGTCGTCGAAAAGATGGTGCTTGACCCAGTTAGTCGCAAAAAGGTGAGCAATCTTGAGTCAAGATCATATTTATATTATGGACGCACATATTTCTTTGAAAATAACGAAACTCAAGCGAAATTTGAAGCAAATCCAGAAAAATATGTAGAAACAAATGGAACGTTAAAATGAAAAATATGCAACTAAGAATGATAAAAAGCTCGATCACGGGCTCAAAGGTGCAAAAGACGATGGCCTTTATCACCATACTACTAGCTGCTCTTTTGATAGCTTGCATGCTAAATATCACGCTAAAAATCGGCGATCAAGTAGCAACCGAGCTTAGAGGATATGGCTCAAATATCGTTGTTTTGCCACGAGGTGAGAGCCTAAGTATCGAGATCGAGGGTAAAAATTTCACCCCACTAAAATCACAAAATTTACTCCCAGAAGCTGATATCTACAAGATAAAAGAGATCTTTTGGCGAAACAATATCGTTGCTTTTGCGCCGTTTTTAGAGGCAAAAGTTAAAGATGAAAAAGGAATTGAATTTGCCTTTGAAGGAACCTATTTTGATAAAAACATCGGTCTAAAAGATGAGCCAGAATTTAGCACAGGCGTTAAGAGCTTGTATGGATTTTGGGGTGTTGAGGGCGCTTGGCCAAAAGATGAAAGCATAGATGAAATTTTAGTTGGCGAAGAACTTGCTAAGGCTAAAAATTTAAAGGTTGGCGACAAGCTTAGCCTTACTGGCAAAAATGGCGTAAGAGAGGTTAAAATAGTTGGAATTTTAAAAGGAGCTAGTGACGAGACACATAAGCTAGTTGGCTCGCTAAAGCTTGCTGGAGATCTTTCTGGGCATGCAAACTCATACACAAAGGCTGAAGTCTCAGCTATGACAATCCCAGAAAATGACCTATCGCTAAAAGCAAGAAGAAATTTAGACAACCTTGATAGTGCAGAGTACGACAAATGGTACTGCTCAGCTTACGCAGGATCGATCGCATTTCAGATAGAAGAAAATTTACCAAATGTTAGCGCAAAGGCAAGCCTTCAAGTAAGTGATGCGGAGAGTAATATCGTAAAGAAAATCCAAAGCCTAATGGGCATCGTTAGCATCATCGCTCTTGTGGTTTCAGCCATTGGTATAACATCGCTAATGACAAGTGAAATTTACCGCCGCAAAAAAGAGATCGGTCTTTTAAAAGCCATAGGCGCAAGTAACTTTGAAATTTACGCCCTTTTTGCTAGCGAAAGCCTTGTGGTTGCCTTTTTTGCTGGCATCACAGGAGCATTTTTAGGATATGCGCTAAGCTACGTGATGTCTTACATCATATTCTCTCACGGCATAGGCATAGCTTGGATCGTGCTACCTATAAGCGTGGCATTTGCCCTACTTATCTCAGTCGTTGGCTCGCTAATGCCAATGAGAAACGTCATAAATTTACTACCTGCGGAGGTGCTATATGACCGCAAATAGCAAATTCTTTTACAATACAATTTATAAAAGTTTAAAAAACGGCTCATCAAGAGTAATGGTCATCGTAATCTCTATCTTACTTGGAGCATGCGTGTGTGCTGCGTTTGTCAATGTCTATCTTGACATAGACTCAAAGGTCTCACGTGAGCTAAAAACTTATGGCGCAAATATGATCTTTGCTCCAAAAGATATGGCTACAAGCGATGATATGAGTGAAAAAACTTACAATGAAATGATCGCTAAAGTGCCAAAAGATAAGCTTCTTGGTGAGAGCGGCTATCTCTTTGCTCAGGCAAATATCGGTCCAACAAATGCTATCGTCATGGGAACAAAATTTAGCAATCTAAAAAAAGTTAAACCATTTTTAGATGTTAGAGATGGAACGATGATAAATGTCGATTTTGATGATAAAAACGTGCTAATAGGCGTTGATCTTGCTCGTCAGGCTGGCTTTAAGGCAGGCGATGATATAGAAATTCGCGCCATTGGCTCAAATGAGAGCATAAATGTAAAGATAAAGGGCGTAGTCGCAAGTGGCGACAAAGAGGATGCGCTTTTGATCACGTCACTATCTTTGGCTCAAAAAATTTCAAATAAAGCTGGCAAAATAAACTATGCTGAAGCTGTTGTGCTTGGTAACTTTGACGAGATAACATCGCTCGCAAAGACTATAAGTAATGAAGAAATAGCTGCAAAACCAGTGGCAAAGGTCTCAAAGTCTGAGGGCTATATTTTGGAGAAAATAAAGCTATTAATGGCACTTGTTAGCCTTGTTATTTTGCTCATTACTTCAATGTGCGTAAACACAACGCTTAGTGCTATCTTGCTCTCTCGCTCAAAGGAGATCGCACTTCTTAGAGCCATAGGTGCAAGCAAAAAGGATGTATTAAAGCTATTTGGCTTTGAGACATTTGTAACAGCGCTCATCTCAGCATTAGTTGGTGCATTTTTAGGATATTTACTAGCTCAAATTTTAGGTTATGCGATATTTGATTCTAGTATTGATTTTAGAATTTTAAGCATCCCAGTAGCTGTGATAATATCGCTTTTATTTGCAGCGATCGCAGCATTTTATCCGATCAAACGGGCACTTAATAATAAAATGGCAGATACATTAAGAGGAGAATGATATGCAAAATGCACTAGAATTAAAAAATATTTGTAAAATTTTTGGCGATGTTAAAGCACTTGATGATATAAATTTTGAGGTTAAAAAAGGTGAGTGGGTCAGTGTAATGGGACCAAGTGGTAGTGGTAAGAGTACACTTGTAAATATCCTTTCACTAATGGATACTCCAAGTAGTGGTACTTATATGCTTGGTGGCGATGACGCGAGCAATCTAAATGCTGATGATACACTTAAATTTAGACGCGAGAAGATCGGTCTTATTTTTCAGCAGTTTCACTTAGTGCCATATCTTAGCGCACTTGAAAATGTGATGATCGCTCAGTACTATCACAGCTCAGTTGATGAAGAGGATGCTAAAAAAGCGCTTGAGGCAGTTGGTCTTTCTCACAGGCTAACGCACAGACCAAGTCAGCTAAGTGGTGGTGAGCAACAACGCCTTTGTATCGCACGCTCGCTCATAAACGATCCTGAAATTTTAATAGCAGATGAGCCAACTGGTAACCTTGATGAAGCAAATGAAAGAGTTATACTTGATCTATTTTGCAAGCTAAGAAAAGAGGGCAAGACGATACTTCTAGTAACTCACAACCCTGATCTTGGCGAGTATGGCGATAAGATCGTATATCTAAGACATGGCAAGCTAGAAAAAATCCGCACTATTGAAAATCCAAAGGTGCCAAATGAGATATAAAATTTTATTTTTATGTCTAGTCTCAGCCCTAGTTATGGGCTGCGTCAAACAGTATGAGAAGCATCACATCACTCTAAATGACTCAAGTGGCATTGATACGCAGTTTTTTCCAACAGAAAAGAGGCTAAAGATAGGCGATAAGCCATATATGCTATTTTTCTTTGGCACTGACTGCGGAGTATGCAAGGCCGCTATACCTGATCTAAATACGCTTGAAAAAGAGTATGGTAAAGAGGTTCAATTCATTGGAATTTTGGGGCCTAGCAAGGGTTTTGATAAAGATATTGAGCTTTTAAAAGAGCACAACATTACATTTAAAACTACGAGCGATAAGGTTTCAGTTGATTACTTTAGCAAGGCAGTTGGTGGCGTCATGGGCGTGCCAGTTATCTATTTTTTTGATAAAGATGGTAAGATGCGATCAAAATTTATCGGTCTTACACCAAAAAGCGTACTTGAAAGTGCTATAAGATCGCTCTTGTAGGAGTGAATATGAAAAATTTCTTTTTATTTGTCTTAGCGGTATTTTTTGTTGGATGTGCTAACAGCACTCCAAATATCTCGGTCAAAACGAGCGATCCGATCTTTTTTACGCTTAATGAATCAAACAAAAGCGTCTATGTAAATTTTAAAAATAGTGCGACCGGGCAAGATGTAAATGCTGAAATTTTAAGCGAGTTTGCAAAGGCTGGCTTTAGAAACGAGCCAAATATCAAAAATGCCGACTTCATCATCCTTGGCGATGTGCAAAGCTTTTCTAGGATAATAAAAAGAGATCCTAGATTTTCGATGGGCATGGGATATGGCTTTGGCAGACCAAGCTTTGGCTTTGGCTACTCGATGTTTTTCCCATTTGGCTATTACGATGATGATGACTTTAGCACGAATAGCTATATTTATCACATGCAAGTAAGCGTGCTAGTGCGTCCAAAAAATGGTGGCGAAAAGGCGACAAATATCTCGCTTATGCAAGTTGGCAATGTCTATTCACCAAGCTACATCTGGCCGTTTTTTAAAGAACGTCTAGCAAAACAGATCGTTAGCTTTTTTTATAATGTCTCGCAAAAATAGGAGAAATTAGTAAATTTAAAAGGACTTAAATGCTAGTTGATGAAAGCTATGAAATTTTATCTTGTGATGATATTGAACTTGGTATAAAAAGAAGCTCTCCTCTCTCCTTTTATTCCTGTTATGACGATGCCAAGGATGCAAAAGCTCTTTTGGTGATTATCCCTGGGCTTGGAGAAGACTCTGACCTTGGATATAGAGCTAATCTTATTCGGACTATGGCAGAGACTTATGATGTTGCATGTATTAGTGTGGATTATCACTGCATAGGCAACCGCCCACAGCTTGGGGCGAAATTTGGACTTGATGATATAGATCGCGAAATCTTAACAAGAGAACTATCAAGTATAGGTATAAATTTACCAATTGATCTAAAAAGTATCGACTGCCACGAGAAGGTTGATTTGCTGCTTAAATTTCTTAGCAAAGAGATTACTATTCGAAAAGAGAGAGGTATTTTGCCGGCTGATTTTAGACTAAATGCTAGCATTACGATAGTACCAACAAAAAATAAATATCAAAATTTTGGCGTTATGCAAGCAATGGATGTGCTAAATGCTGTGCTTTATACAAAAAAATATATAAATAATGCCAAATTTGAACATCTGCCAGTGATAATGGTAGGTAGCTCACATGGTGGATATCTGGCACATATGTGTGCTAAGATCGCTCCATGGCTAGTTGATGCTGTGATAGATAATAGCTCTTATGCCATATTTTTATGGCGCCTTATCGGCTTTGGTAAAGAGATAAATTTTACTAACTATTTTTGTTTTGGCACTGACACTTTGTATCAAAATTTATATATTTATTTTTTTGATAAGACCTACTGGACACTTAATGAAAAATCACCATACTATTTTATTGACGCAAGAGAAGAGATAAGAAACATCCTAAATTTAGATCATTTAAATGTTCAAAGCAGCTATAAAAAGCCAATTTACGTGAGCTATCACTGTATTTTCGATAAAGAAATAGCTCCAGCAAAGGATAAAATCGAGCTTTACGAGGCTCTTAAGAAGCTTAAATTTAACGCAACACTACATATGATAAAAGATGAGAGTGAGGTTGATGGCAAATTTATAAAGTCTCTAACGCATGGAATGGGGATGTCTTATAAACTACTTTTACAAAAAGAGCTTCCCAGTATGATGGAGAAAATTTTATCTCAAAAAAATAAGAAGAGCAGCAAGAGTATTGAGTATAAATGCGGCGATACGATCTATAAATTTAGTGAAGTCTTAGATCAAATAAATCTTGAAATTTTAGATATTGCTTAGTATTTAACTAGGCTCATAAAGACCTAGTTTTTATCAGTCATTATCTATCTCAAAGTCGTAAAATTCGCTTTCATACTCAACATTTCCTATTTTGCTGTATTGTATAAGAGCTGCTTTTATGTTGTCTATCTGCTGATACATTAGACCCAGAGCTATTCTATTTTCGATAGCACTAGCATCATTTAGTTTTGTTAGCTCTAAAAGTGCGATCGCGTTTGATACTTTTCCAGCTCCTGTCGCAGCCACAGATGCTAAAAATAATGTGCTAGCGTCATTTACTTTAAACTCATCGATTGCTTGATTATAAAGTTTATAGCTCTCATCAAAGTCGTTTGTAAAGATATCGACATAGGCTAGAGTTTGGATTAAATTTATATTCTTTGGAGCATTTTTTAGCTCGGCTCTTAACTTATCACGCTCTCTTGTAAGTAAGCCTGAAATTTGAAGTAGCTTGATGTATTGCTTTTTGATGATATCAGCGCCGTGATAGAAAGCGTTTGAATCAAGCTGCTTGCCATTAAAGTGAATTTGTATCGCTTTTGCATACTCTTTGACATTTTGCTCTTTGTTTTTAGAAATGAAATTTAAGATATTTGCAATAATATCATTTGGCAAAATTTTTAGTAGTTCATCAGCTTTCTTTGCCATTAGCTCATCATTGTTTGTTACTTTTGCGATGATGATATCAAAGGCTAAATTTAGCATTGTCTGCTCTTTTGGCTCTTCAAGCCATCTTATCATCGCACTTTGGTTGCCGTTAACCAGGCTTAGAAGCGAGGCATATAAATTTACAGGCTTTAAACTCTTATCGTTTTCTAAATTTTCGCCAATCTCTTCAATGAGTTTTTGGTTTAAATTTCTATTTATATCTAGACAAATCGCCCCAAAAATGCCTGCAAGATGGTTATTTACATCTTGATGATAGCTTGCTATGAAGTGCTTTGCTGCAAGGCTAAAATTTCCAAGCTGAGCGTAGTTTAGGGCGAGGTTGTATTGTAAGATAGAGTGATTTGGATAAGTGCTGGCTAGCTCTTCAAACTCTTTATTTGCTTCTTTTAAGCGGTAGCTTAGTGCTTTTGCAATAGCTTCACTAAGTTTTGCATTTACTTTTGAAGCAGCTGCACTTTGGCTAAGATAGTCGTTTGCTGCTGAAGTATCATCTAAAAAGACGCTAACACCGCCTTTTCTTATCTGCTCGATGCTCTGTTTTGCGTCAAAGACCTTGTAGGGTGCGAAGTAAAAAAGCGTCTCATAGCGCCTTGTTCTATCAAAAAACATATCATCACTAAAGTGTGCCTGAGCTAGGCTGACATCAAAAAGATCAGGCTTTAGTATCGTTTTTATCTTGTAAATTTTGCTTGGTAAAGAAGCATTGTAGTCGTAAACATCTTTGATAAATGCCGCTGCATCGCCGTAGTCAGCAGTTTTTAGATCAATTAGCGCCTCAGTCATCTTGATAAGATCGATATTTGGCGTGTTTTTAGAAGCTTTTGTTAGATAATCCCTTGCTTTATCGTATTTGCCAAGTCTTGCATAGAGCTGTGCTAGCGTGAAGTCGGCCTTAAATGCCTTTTGGCTCTCAAGCTTAGCTATTGCTCTCTCATCATCTCCAAGAAGTGATAAAATTTTTGCACTTAAATATGCATATTCGTTTTTATAATCTGCAGTATTTGGATGAGAAAGTGCTTGAAGTGCCTCGTAATAGTTGCCTTTATAGTAGTTTATAAGCGCGTAGTAATAGCTATAAAGTGGCGAGTTGTTTTCATACTGCAAAAATGAGTCAGCAAGTCCTATATAGTAGTTAAAATTTTTAGTGTTATTTAGCTCGAGTGAGCAAACGGCAGCGTTTATCGCACTAACCGCCGTGTTTTCTCTATCAGTTATAGCTTTATTAAAAGATACGATCGCCTCATCACATCTTTCTTGTTTCATCTGCGAAACACCGAGGTTGTAGTTTGAGAGAGACTGGTTATAAACAGCTATATTTTCATAAATTTTTAGAGCTTCAAATTTATTGCCACGCTCGTAGAGCTGATTGGCTTTATTTATCATTTCATCGATCTTTGAAGCGCCAAAATTTTGCGTTTGGTAGTTGTTTTCTATATTTTTTACGATACTTGCAGCATCTATGTTCTCTTTTTTGTCTTTCTTTAGCAAGATAACTAGCAAAACTACTATCAAGATGATAAGTACTAGAGCGACCACGCCTGCTATTATAAAGAGCTTTTTATTGCTCTTTTTTACAGGGATTGGCTCCGGGATGTTCTCATCTTGTAACACGCCTTCACTTGCGATACTCTCAAGCGAGACGATCTCTTCAGGTGCTTCGGCTTTTGCCTCTTCAGGCGCTTGCTCTGCTTGCTCGCCAGGTGGTTTTAGAACTACAACCTCTTCTTCAGCCACTACATATACCTTTTAAGAACTTCTGGAATTTCGATAGTGCCATCTGCTTTTTGGTAGTTTTCCATGATGGCAATAAGAGTCCTACCCACAGCTAGACTTGAGCCATTTAGCGTATTTACAAGCATATTTTTCTTGCCATCTTTAAAGCGAATTTTTGCACGCCTTGCTTGAAAATCACGAGTATTGGAAATAGAACTAATCTCTCTATATTTATCTTGACCAGGTAGCCAAACCTCAAGGTCTATCGTCTTTGCCGCGCTAAAACCAAGATCGCCACTGCAAAGAAGCATATGGCGGTGAGGAAGTCCAAGGCTAGTTAGTAGATCGCTTGCGCACGATACCATCTCATTTAGCACGTCTTCGCTTTGATCAGGTCTTGTGATGCTTACCAGCTCGACCTTTTCAAACTGGTGCTGGCGGATCATTCCCCTCGTGTCACGTCCTGCTGAGCCTGCCTCTTGGCGGAAGCATGCTGAGTAGCAAGTCATTTTTATAGGCAGCTGCTTAGCTTCAATGATCGTGTCATTGTATAAATTTGTCACAGGTACTTCGCTGGTTGGGATGAGATAGAGATCCTCGTCGCGCACTTTGTAAAGGTCCTCTTCAAATTTAGGCAGCTGACCGGTGCCAAAAAGTGTGTTTGAGCTTACAAGATAAGGGACATTTACAAGCTCAAAGCCACGTGAGCTGTTAAAGTCGATCATGTAATTAACAAGCGCTCTACTTAGCCTTGCTCCCATGCCGCGAAGCACGGTAAAGCGAGATCCTGAGAGCTTTGTACCTCTTTCAAAGTCAAGCCAGCCAAGACTCTCACCTAACTCCCAGTGTTCTTTTGGTGTAAAGCTAAATTTAGTTGGCTCAAGCACCGTTTTTATGCAGACATTATCGTCCTCGTCCTTGCCAAATGGCACGTCATCGTCGGTGATATTTGGCACATTAAATGAAATTTGCTCAAGCTTTTCTTCATATTGTTTAACGATCTCATCAGCATCAGAAAGTGCAGCTTTGTTTAAATTTAGCTCATTTTTAAGCTCACTTACGTCTTTACCTGCTCTTGCCTTTATGCCAAGCTCTTTGCTCTTTGCGTTTTGGATCGCTTGGAAATTTTCAAGTGCTTTGCGCTTTTGTTTTAGCTCGTTAAAAGTTTGTAAAAGCTCGTCAAGTAGCCCAGCTTTTACATTTTTGCCCTCAAGTTTTTTTACAAATTCATCGTAATTTGTCTCGAGTAGTTTTAAATTTATCATTCCGTATCCTTAAACCATAAACATAACTTTTGCAAAAAGTACGATAAAAACTGCCGCTGTTAGCGCAAATGGGTGGATGTTGCCAAGTGGGCTAGGGCGTTTAAATATAAATTTGCAGCTTAAATTTGTTATAACAGCGGCTACAATTAACATCGCTAAGAAAAATTTGATCATAAAAATGATTTGTAAATTTGTCTCAAAGTAGCCACCAGCCTTTGATCCGACCCAGTTGCTCATCATCATTCCTCCAGTTAATACCAAAAGCAAGATACAAAGTGGCATTATCTTAATAGCAACTGAACCGATAGCCTGTTTTGCCTTTTGAGCAAGCTCAGGTGGCATTTTTTTACAAGCTGCCTTAAAAATGATTACATCAAAAAAGAGGTAACCAACAAAGATGATTGCACAAAAAAGATGAACTATCTGTGCGTATGGATATAAATTTTGCATATTTTTTCCTTTATTAATAAATTCCGACTGCTTCACGAACTTTTTTTATTGTTGTTTGAGCAACATTACTTGCCTTTTTGGCTCCTATTTCTAAAATTCCAGACACTTCGTCAGGGTTATTTTGATAATGCTCAAATTTCTCTCTCGCATCTTTAAAATAGTCCCAAATAAGCTCATTTAGATAAGCTTTAAAGTGCCCATGACCCTCGCCACCACGCTCATATCTAGCTTGAAGCTCTTTTTGCCCACTCTCGTCTAAGAAAAGTTTGGCGATATTATATACGTTGCAGTTTTGCCACTGCTTTGGCTCTTCAAGTGGCGTGCCGTCTGTCACGATGCTAGAAATTTGCTTTTTAAGCGTTTTGGCATCGGCAAAGATGTCGATTGTATTGCCATAGCTTTTGCTCATCTTTTCGCCATTTGTGCCGGGCACGGTGGCGACATTTTCATCGATCTTTGCCTCAGGCAATGTAAAAATTTCTCCATGCTCGTTGTTAAATTTTATCGCGATATCACGTGCGATTTCTACATGCTGGATCTGGTCCTTGCCTACAGGTACGACCTGCGCATTATAAAGTAAAATGTCAGCTGCCATTAAAACCGGATAGCTAAAGAGTCCGTGGTGCGAGCTAAGGCCTTTTGCGACCTTGTCTTTATAGCTGTGTGCGCGCTCAAGAAGCCCCATAGGCGTGTGCTGGCTTAGCACCCAGTAAAGCTCAAGCACGTCTTTAACGTCACTTTGCACCCAAAATATACTTTTATTTGGATCGATTCCAAGTGCCAAAAACGCACATGCAGCCTCAAAAGTATTTTGCTTTAGGGCTTTGGCCTCACTAAGGCTCGTCATCGCATGGTAGTTTGCTATAAACATAAACATCTCATTTTGCTCTTGCATATCAACCATCTGTTTTATCGAGGCAAAATAGTTGCCAAGGTGTAGTTTGCCGGAGGGTTGAAGGCCGGTTAATACTCTCATCTTATCCTTTCAAATTTTGGCTTTTTCTCGTGAGCGCTTTTGATAGAGATTTGAAATTTTAAGCTTTCGGCAGACTATGTGTCTAGCCTCGGCTTAAAATTTCTACACAACTATCAAAATCATCTCGCGATACTTCGCCAAAATGCTTTTTAAATTCTAACGTTATATTAGAGTTTTTGTATCTAATCTAATCTTAAAATTTAGCTTGGCAGGCTAAATGCCTAGCTTTGATTAAAATTTGACAGCGCAATATTTAAATTTTCCTCAAACACTTCGCTAAAATTTCTAACTACAAAACGTTAAATTTAGCTCAAAGACTCAAAATTTCAACACCACGCCAGATAGCCATCTAGCCTGATCTTAAAAATTTATCGTTGCAAGCAGCAATCACGCTACTTTACAACTAAATTTTTAAAAGCATCCTTATCTCTTTTACGATCTGCTTTGGAGTTTTACCCTCGACTTCGACGATGTAATCAGCCTTTTTCTCATAAAGCTCCTCTCGCTCCAGATGTAACGCCTCAGCTCTTTTTAGATCGCTTAAAAGCGGACGTTTGGCGAGTTTTTTCTCGCTATTTTTGCTATTTTTTAGCCTTTGCATGATCGCATCAAAATTAGCTTTTAGATAGATCACGGTGCCAATTTTCTTTAAATTTTTAACCTTCGCAAAGCCTCCGCCAGTTGAGATGATTGCATTTTTGACATTTGTTGCTAGAAATTTAGCCAGATCCTTTTCAAGCTGCCTAAAATGCTCCTCTCCGTACTCTTCAAAGATAGCTTTTATCTTCATATTTTGTGAGCTCTCCAGTAAGTCGTCGCAGTCAAGGTTCATCGTCTTTAAAGCCTTGCTAAGCGCCCTTGCAGTCGTGCCTTTGCCAACGCCCATAAATCCTATCAAAACGATATTATTATTCTTTGTTTTCATCACTCTCTCCACGTTTTTTAGGGATTAGCACGATAGGTACGCCAGTTAGGTTAAAACTCTCTCTAAGCTTGTTCGTTAGGTAGCGTTTGTAGCTAAAGTGTAAGCATTTTGGACGGTTCATTATAAGTGCTATCATGATAGGTGCGGTCTTAAACTGTACTGCGTAGTAAATTTTTACAATTCTACCTTTATCTCGTGGCAGAGGGTGTGCTTTGGTCGCTTCGCTAATCACTTCATTTAGCTTTGAAGTTTGGATCTTTTGGGTATAGTTTTTATAAATTTCAACTATGAGCGGGTAAATTTTATGCACTCTTTTGCCACCAAGTGCTGAAACACTGATGATCGGCGCGTATGCTAAAAATTTAAACCTATCCTTTATCTCTTTGCAAAGCTCGTCAAATTCTTCGCTACTTTTGTCCCATTTGTTTAGCACTATTATGACGCCGAGCTCAAATTTTGAGGCGATACCAGCGATGCGCTCATCAAGCTCGGTTAGTGGCTCAGAGCTATCAAGTACGAGTAGCGCTACGTCCGTCTCTTCTAAAATTTTCTCAGTTCTATTTAGTGCGTATCTCTCGATGCCCTCGATCTTGCCACGCTTTCTGATGCCAGCAGTATCTACAAACTCAAAAACCCTGCCATCATGCTCGTAAATTTCATTAACCGGATCGATCGTAGTGCCTGCCACGTCGCTAACGACGGCGCGACTCTCCTTTACAAGAGCGTTTAAAAGCGAGCTTTTGCCGACATTTACACGGCCTATGATACCAATTCTGATGTTTTTGCTTTCATAGTCTATCTCGTCGCTTAGCTCGCCCTCGTCGTTATAGTTTTCTAAAAAATCATCAAAATCTTCGCTCGTATCGGCCTTTATCTGTACTTTATCTTCTATATGCTTTGCTAGCCACATACTAAGCTCATCTATGCCTGTGTTGTGGCTTACAGAAATTCCAAAGCTATTTTTTGCGCCAAAGCTTATAAATTCCCACTCTCTTTGCTCGTCTTTTTTGCTGTCAATTTTGTTGATGACTAGAGCGGTTGGTAAATTTAGCTTGCTAAGCTCATAAAAAATGGCTCTATCTTCATCATCTGGCATCATTTTGCCATCGACCATGTAGAGGATGACGTCTGAGTTTTTAGCCTCTGCCAAGGTCTTTGCTTTTACATTTTTAAAAAGCTCGCTACTATCATCAAGGCCGCCACTGTCGATTAATATGCACTCTTTACCCTCAACCTCGATCTTAGCTTTGTTCGTATCTCTTGTCGTGCCGCTAACATCGCTTGTTATAGCGATACGACGACCAGCTAAGCGGTTAAAAAGTGAGCTTTTGCCGACATTTGGCTTGCCTACTAATATTACTTTTTGCAAATTTTGTCCTTTTTGTGATGGCTGATTATACAAATTTTTGACTTATATAAAGTATAAAAATTTCCTTAAAAGTGCCAAAATAAAAGAAAAAATCAACCAAAATTTAAGCCACTTTTCATTAAAATGGCTACTTTAAATTTAAAGGTCTTGTGATGTTAAAAAGGTTTTATATTTCGCATCTTGGCATTTTTTATATGCTTTTTGCTTGCTTTATGTTTGCTGTTACTGGCGCATTTGCAAAGTATCTTAGCAAAGATATGCCATCTATCGAAGTTGTATTTTTTAGAAATTTAATAGGCCTTTTTATCGTTATTTATGCCATTTATAGATTTCCATTTAAACAAGCTGGTGGACGCTTTTTTTTGCTAATGTTTCGTGGCTTTGTGGGCACGGTCGCGCTTTTTGCTTTTTTTTACAATGTCGCTCATGTAAATTTGGCCACAGCTTTTACATTTCAAAAGACAAATCCAATCTTTACGGCTATCCTCGCAGCCTTTATTTTCAAAGAGCGTCTAAGCTCACTTGGCTGGTTTGCTGTATTTTTGGGATTTGGTGGAATTTTGCTTGTTATCCAGCCAAATTTAGGCATAAGCAAGACTGATATTATCGGTGTTTGGAGCGGCCTTGGTGCGGCGATCGCATACACAAGTGTAAAGGAGCTAAACAAGAGTTACGGCACAAATGTTATCGTACTAAGTTTTATGCTTTGGGGCTCGTTTTTGCCACTTATTTGTATGGGTTTGGCAGAATTTTTCACCTATGAGCCACTTGATTTTTTGTTTTCAAAATTTAGCATGCCAAGCTGGTATAACGTTGTTTTTATCTTGCTAATGGGACTTAGTGGATATTTTTTTCAGTCGTACATGACAAAGGCGTTCGCGGTTGGCAAAAAGGCTGGAGTGATCGCTGCAGTTAGCTACGCAGACGTTATTTTCACACTTATTATTGGCTATTTTATGGGCGATGCGTTACCAAATCACCTAGCACTTGTAGGCATCATACTTGTCGTGGTTAGTGGAATTTTAGTTGTTAGAGAAAAATAAAGGAGAAAAAATGATACTAATAGCAGGGCCTTGCGTCGTAGAAAGCGAGCAGCTCGTTTTTGACGTGGCAAAAAGGCTGGTTAAATTTAACGAAGATAAGCGAATAGATTTTTATTTCAAATCAAGCTTTGACAAGGCAAATCGCACGAGCATAAGCTCGTTTCGCGGACCCGGACTTGAAAAAGGGTGCGAAATTTTAGCCAAGGTCAAAAAGGAATTCGGTTTTAAAATTTTAACCGATATCCACGAGAGCTACCAGGCCACGCCTGTTGGCGAAGTGGCCGACGTGCTGCAAATCCCGGCGTTTTTGTGCCGCCAAACCGATCTGCTCGTGGCCGCGGCTAAGACAAAAGCCGTGGTAAATATCAAAAAAGGGCAGTTTTTAGCCGCCTCTGCGATGAAGCATTCGGTCAAAAAAGTGCTAGAAACAAGGGGCATTAGTGGCGATGGATACGAGGTCGCTAAACAAAACGGCGTGTGGCTAACTGAGCGAGGCAGCACCTTTGGTTACGGAAACTTAGTCGTAGATATGCGAAATTTGGTGCTAATGCGCGAATTTGCGCCCGTGATTTTCGACGCGACGCACAGCGTGCAGATGCCAAGCGCTCTTGGCGAAAAAAGCGGCGGAGACGCGAGATTCGTGCCGTATCTAGCACGAGCTGCGGCGGCTGCGGGCGTGGACGGATTTTTTTACGAGACGCACGTAAATCCTTGCGAGGCGCTTTGCGACGGACCGAATATGCTAAAATTGGACGAACTAGACGCGAATATCGCTCAAATTTTTAAGATAAAGCAGGCTCTTGGCGATGCAAACTAAGGGCTTTTTGTGGGTGCTAGACGGCGCGGTCGCCGAGTGCGGCTGGGCGTACGGGCTAAAACACGCCCAAGATGCCGTAGGATTCGCGCTTACTGCTGCGTTAGTATGCGTTAGCTTCGTATCGTTTATGAAGGCTATGAAATACTTGCCCGTTAGCGTCGCATATACCGTATTTGTAGGATTTGGAGCGTTTTTTATCGTGGTCGCCGAAAGCGTTAGCGAATACAGCTCAAGCGGCCAGACGCCGGATGCTTTGCGGCTATTTTTCATAGCGACGCTGATCGCGGGCGTGCTAGGGCTAAAGAGGCTAAAATCTTGACGCACGTTTTAGCTCTTTTGGCGGCCGGGTGCTGCGAGGTCTCGGGCGTGTTTTTTCTAACCAAATTTCAAAAAAGCTTCGGCGTGAAAAAAGCGGGGAATTTTTTGATCTTAGTCGCAAATTTCGCCATTTCTCTTTGGCTTTTGAGTTACGCGATGCAGGCGATGCCGATGTCGGTAGCGTACGCGATCTGGACGGGCATGGGAGCTGTTGGGGCGGTGCTGGTTGGCGTGGTATTTAACAACGAAAAGGTAAATTTAGAAAAAGCCCTCTTTTTATCGCTCGTCATCATTAGCGTGGTGATGTTAAAGATCATTTAAGTGCTAAATTTAGAAGCATAAATATCAAGTTAATTTGGCAAGATAAAAACAGATTTTTAAAATATATAACTTCAAAATTTATTTACTTAATATATTCTAAAAAAATAATATCAAAACCAATTTTAAGAAGTTTTTATATTAAATATTATTTTTTACAAAATATTGATTTTTAAATTCAAAATAAATTTATACAAATAGCAATACACTTTCAAACTAGTTTTAAATTCAAGGAGATTTTATGAGAATTTGTAGAATTTTGTTTGTATCTAGTATAGCATCCAGCTTTGTCTTTGCATCACAAGATATGCTACTAGAAGGTGTTGTTGTAAGTGCGGCTGGTATATCATCGAAAAAAACAGAGCTTAGTAAAAGTGAGTTAAAAAAGGGTCAAATTTTCTCTGAGCGAGATCTTGTGCGAAACGAAACTGGCGTAACTGTCACAGAAGGCGGTAGAAGTGGTAATAATGGATATGCTATACGAGGTGTAGATAGCGATAGGGTTTCTTTAAAGATAGATGGAATGGAAGCCGTTGAGAGTTTTATGCCCCGCTCTTATAATATTTTAGGGATTTTAAATGGAAACCGAAATAGCACCGAGCTTGAAAATATAAGCAGTGTAGAATTTGTAAAAGGTGCAAATTCATTAAACAAAGGTAGTGGCGCAATCGGTGGTAGTGTTAGTATGCAGACAAAAAATATTGATGATTTTGTAAGAGATGGGCAAAATGTTGGTTTTTATAGTAAAAGCGCATATGTATCAAAAAATAGTGAATTTAGACAAGTTGCAGGTGCAGGCGTAAAAGCAGGCGGTATCGAAGCACTGTTTCAGCATACGTATAAGCGTGGCAAGCAGACAAAGAATTTTTACAGTGGAAAGTTAGATGATGTGCCATTTTGTGGAATGGGGACTAGTATGGAGGATTCATATTTGGCAGATAAATACCCAGAACTTTGCTCTTTTGGTAGAATTTTACCTGATGATGTGAGATTTCGCACACACTCGAATTTGATGAAATTTGGCTATAGGGTTGACTCGCATTTTTTAAATACATCATATGAAGACTTTAGGCAAAACTATTTTACAGAAGAGAAGAGTAATAGTACCGCAACACTTAATAGAAAGCAGACAAGAGATAGCATCCCTTACAAAAGATATGGAATTTACTATGAGTTTGTACCAGATCATGATGCTTTACTAAGTAATTTAAAGGTAAGCTTTTATAAGCAAAGAGTCCAGCAGAGGTCAAATTTCACAAGATATCATGCAAACTATCCAAACGACATGCAATACAACTCAAGTTTTGATCAAAAAGATAGCTATGAATTTTTTCAAGATAAAAAACAGCTTGATATAAGCGGCATGAGTGGTGACATTAATGTAGGTAAATTTTCTCACATCTTGAGTTTTGGTCTTGGTAGGCATATCTCTACCTTTAAAAATAAAAATTTACAACTTAGACAAAGTTTTAATACAAAATGGAGCGGTAGTGGTTTTATCGTAGATCCAGCAAATCCTTTTAAGCCGGTTAAGGCAACGGACGTAACCTTTGCTCAGCCAGTAAAAAGCACTCTTGAATATGCTTTTCTGGGTGACGATATGGGCTTAAACGAAGTCTTAAGTCTAAATTACGGAGTTAGACTTGATAGATATGTTTATAAACCCAAGCAAGCAAATATTGCCTCTGGTGCAGGATATAAAATGGTCACAACACCAGAGCTACAAAAAAGTAAATTTAAAGCTATTACTTACAATGCAGGAGCCCAGTATGATATAAATAACAATTTGAGTGTTAACTATGCGTTTAGTACCGGTTTTCGTGCACCAAGAGTCGAGGAGATGTATTTTGATACGCCTAGGGATAGTACAAGATATGTTAGAAATTTGGAGCTAAAACCAGAAAAAGCCTTTAATCATGAAGTAAGTTTATTGTCATCAGGTCAGAGTTATGCGCTTGCTCTTAGTGCTTTTTATTCTAAATATAGAGATTTTATTGATACTGATTATGATGTTGGTATTGATGAGATAGAAGAACTTGATTTTGATACATGGGAGCTTGTAAAAAAATACAGTAAAAAAAGTCTCGATTTTAAACATGTAAATGTCGGTAGAGCTACCGTCAAAGGCTTGGAGCTAAATTCACGTGTAAATGGGAATGCACTAAATTTAAGTGAAAATTTATATGCAAGCTTAAAGGCGACTTATGCGCGTGGCAAAAAAAATGATGGAACTTCACTTATGGCTATTCAGCCGTTTACTGCAGTAGCTGGACTTGGGTATAGTGATAATAAATTTGATCTCTTGCTAACTAGTAAATTTGTAGCAGCCAAAAAAGCAAAAGATGCGGTTTCAAAAATACCACCAAATTTTTCTCAGATAATCGTCGATAGAGATACAGGCAAAGTGACTGGTACAACTCAGCCAGAAGCACATAAATTCCTAAGTAAAAGCTATTTTGTCTTTGACTTAACTATGGGTTATAAGATCAGTAAAAATTTCAGCATCAATGCAGGCGTGTTTAATATTTTTAACAAAGAGTATTCTACTTGGGAAAATTTAAGACAGCTTAGATATAACGGTAACCAAAGCTATGTTAAATTTGATGGTACCGGACTTGAGCGATATACTGCTCCTGGTAGAAATTTTAGCGTTTCTTTTGAGATTAGATATTAGCTTTAGTTTAAATAAGATTTTGATAAACTAGGCAAAAATCTAAGGAGAAATCAATGAAAATAATCGAAGGAAATTTGGCTCTAAAAGGCGGTGAGAAGGTCGCCATAGTGGGCGCTAGGTTTAACCACATCATCACTGATAGGCTGGTCGAGGGTGCGAGGGATGCGTTTTTGCGTCACGGCGGGGATGAGGCGAATTTGAGCCTCATTTTGGTGCCTGGCGCATTTGAGATACCGATGGCGCTTGAAAAGGCGCTAGCTAGCGGTAAATTTGACGCAGTTTGCTGCGTGGGAGCGGTTATCCGCGGCTCTACGCCTCACTTTGACTACGTTAGCGCCGAGACTACCAAGGGTATCGCAAACGTCACGCTAAAATACGGCAAACCGGTGACCTTTGGCGTGCTAACGGTCGATAGCATCGAACAAGCCATCGAGAGAGCGGGCTCAAAGGCCGGAAATAAGGGCTTTGAAGCGATGACGGGCGTGATCGAGATGCTAAGCTTATATAAAAATTTGGAGGCGTAAAATGGCGACTCGTCATCAGGTCAGACAAGCCGTCGTTTCGCTACTATACTCAAACGAGATAAATCCGGTAACTGCTGCATTTGAAGAGGAATTTTTAGAAGAGAAAAAGATAAGAAACGAGCGAAAAAGTGAGGCGCAGCAGACTTTTAAAGAGGTGCTCGCAAATAAAGAAAAACTAGATGAAATTTTAAAGCCATATCTAAAAGACGGCGATTTTAGCAAAGTTGGTGCAACCGAACTAGCAATCCTTAGACTCGGACTTTATGAGATGAAATTTAGCCAAACGGATAAGGCTGTTATCATAAACGAAGCGATCGAGCTTGCGAAAGAACTTGGAAGTGATCAGGCACCAAAATTTATAAACGGTGTACTTGATAAGCTAAAGGGCGATCTGTGAGGCTCTGCGTCGCACTTGATATGGCTAGTCGTGAAGAGAATTTAGCCCTTGCTAGCGAGCTAAAAGGGCTTGATCTTTGGCTAAAAGTGGGGCTTAGAAGCTATCTTAGGGATGGGGCAAAATTTATAGAAGAGCTAAAAGGACTTGGAAATTTTAAAATTTTCCTCGATCTAAAGCTCTATGATATCCCAAATACGATGGCAGATGCGGCTGAAGTCGTCTCAAAAATCGGCGTAGATATGATAAATGTGCATGCTAGCGCTGGTGAACGCGCGATGAAGACAGTTATGGATAGGCTAGCTGGTCTTGGAAGCCGTCCTTTGGTGCTCGCAGTATCGGCACTTACTAGCTTTAGTGAGAGCGAATTTGACGCTATTTATAACGATACGATTGCAAGAGCTGTTAGAAAATTTAGCCACATGAGTTTTGAAGCAGGGCTTGACGGAATGGTCTGTTCTGTTTTTGAAAGCAAGCTCATTAAAGATGTAATAAATGATAAATTTATCACACTTTGCCCTGGTGTTAGGCCTTTTGGAGAGAGTGCTGGAGATCAAAAAAGAGTAGCAAACTTAGTGAGTGCAAAGCAAGAAGATAGCGACTTTATCGTTGTTGGTAGGCCGATTTACGAAAATGCGAATCCAAGAGAAATTTGTGAACGAATTTTGGAGCAAATTTAAAATTTGAACTTGTGTGAAGTGGTTTTAACTAAGCTTTTTTACAAAATGTTGCGTGAAGATGACATCAAAGCGAAGTGAGGAGCTAAATTTGAGTGATTTTAAGAAAATCCTCTTGTTGGCTGAGCGGCTAAAGCGTATCTACTAGCACTTGGTTAAGGATATCGCTTTACTAAATGGCGCGGATCATAGCAAGATGTTCGAGTGCACAAAGGCGTTTGGTCGCGGTAGCGATAGGCGTTTTTATATGTTTTATCGTATGATTTGCTACTACGCCAATACGCCGCACCTAGACAAAGCCAAGCTAAAATGGTGGCTTTGGAAGGACTAAATTTATAAATTTTTGTTTTAAATTTTCTATCTGAGGTCTGCAATTATGAAATGTAAATTTAAGCAAGATATCAGCGGCGTTCAATTATAATGCGATTTCTTTTTATGGACAGATGGGTGAGTGGCTGAAACCACACCCCTGCTAAGGGTGCAGCTCTTAATCGGGGCTCGAGGGTTCAAATCCCTCTCTGTCCGCCACTGCTTATAGATAATTATAAATTTTTTATTATTGTTTAACATTATTTTTTAAATATCTTTATATAAAATTTTCTGCGTTAGAAAATTGCTTACCTAGAAAAAATTTTAACTATAAGTTTGTAGATTTTAGACTGATGATTTATTTGAAAATTTATAAGTAAAAATTTTTATAGTGATCACACATTTTTTAAAAAAATATGATTTTTGGTTATATTGTTGTTTCAAACTAATTAAAAAAATATCTTAAATTAAGTTTTTTTTATTATAAAAAAATATTATATTTTTGCTTAATTAATTATATTGATAATCAAAAAAAGCTATTTTTTTGATAAAAGCTTATAATTCGCTTTTTACAAACTATTGACATTTGGAATTTATATATTTATTTAATATATTTTTTTCTTAAAAGATAAAATTTCTCATATAAAGTTATATCTTATAAAGATAGTATATAATCACGTAAAAATTTAAATAATACAAAAATAATAATAAGGAGTAATCTTGGCTAAAGAAGCTGGAGTAGTAAAATTTATTAGTGGCAAGGCAGTTGCTATCGATCAAAACGGAAATGAGAGAGAGCTAAAAGTAGGTGACATCCTTTATATGGGAGAGAGCATCAAGACAAGTGATGCCGCTGATAAAATAACAATCGTTTCAAATAATGGAAAAGAGATTACGATTGTAGGCAATGATACACTTGCTTTAAATCAAAGTACTATAGGTGCAGAAGGCTTGGCAGATGTTAGTGATTTGCAAAATGCTATTTTAAATGGCGGAGATCTAACAAAACTTGAAGAGACTGCTGCTGGTGGAAACACTGCTGCTGGTGGTGGAGATGGTGTTAGCCTAAGTGACGCTAAATTTGCTGAGGGTGGACACTATTCAAACATTAATGCAACATATAGAAATTTAAGTGATACAAACAGAGCTTTTGCATCATACGATAGCTCAATAGGCGGCTACAGAGATGGCAATGATGGCGATGATACTATAATCCCAGGTACGCCAACTGTTAAATTTATAAATGATATAAATGGTAACCACACTTTAAGCAGAGTAGAGCATGGAAATGATACAAATATAAATACATCTAAAGTTCTTATCACTGTACCAAATGACGGCACAGTAAGAGCTGGCGATGTGCTAAAAATCACTGTAACTGACCCAAATGGCAATGAAACTACAACAAACGTAACCATCACTCCAGCTATCATAACTAATGGCTATCCAATAGATGCACCTGTAGAGCCAGGTAAAAACTCAAAAGTAGAAGCAAGTATTACAAACTTCCAAGGCAACACTAGCGGTAGCAGTGAAGATCACGTAACTCCTACAAAATCAAGCGTAAGTATTGAATTTACAGAAGATAAGAGCCCAGATGATGGATTTTTAACATATACAGAAAATAAAAATGATGGTAAACAAAATGAGTCGCCAGTAACTATAACTGCAACAGACGTTATCCCTGGCGATATTCTTCACGTTACTCTAACAAAACCAGATGGTACAGTAACACCTTTACCACCTATAACCATCAATGCTACTGACATAGTAAATAATACTTTTACTAAAATAATCTCTGACATGCCAGTTGCTGAGGATAAAATTTCAAAAGTAGAAGCTTATGTTACTGATAGTACAAATTCTAACATTTGGAAGAGCGATATAGCAACTGATGAAGTAACTCCAGATGTAAGACCGACTTTAACATTTACTGAAGATGGTGACAACAATGGCTTTCTAACAGATGCAGAAAATAAAGGAACAGATGGAAATTTTAGAACTTCACCAGTAGATATAACTCTTCCAAAAGATGTAGTAGCAGGCGATAAGATCGTTATAACTTATACTGATCCTTTGAACCCTACAGGACCAAAAAAAGATTTGAAAATCGACCTTACTGATGAAATGATTACAAATCACAAAGTAACTGGCATTGAGCTTCCGATATTCCCAGGTGTGAAGACTGAAGCTAGCGTTCATGTTGTTGATAAAGATGGCAACCAAAAGAGTGAAGAGTCGGCTCCAGATAGTGTAACGCCTCAAACTATAAAGATGGATATGAATTTACCAGAACAACAAACTCTTCATGAAATTTCAAGACAAGAGAGCGTTAGTAACTATAAAAAAACATATGCTGGAGAAGAGATAGATCTAGGCGATCAAAAAGTAAATCACACAACCGCAAAGATCACATTACCAAACAGAATTGTTAATGGCGATATACTTACACTTCATGTAACTAAACCTGATGGAAATACGTATGATAGAAATTTCAAGATAAACGTGAATGAGAAAGGTGTTATAACAAGCGTAGATGAAATTGATAATGCAGGTCATGTTATTGGTAATTATAATACTGCAAATAAGAATTTCTTTAAAGAAGACACCAATCAATGGGCTATTAAAGTAGATGGTTTTGAGCTAGAGAACGGAAAAGATACAAAGATAGAAGCTAAAGTTACGCACCCAACACATCCAACAAATCCAAATTTACCTACTGAAGAAGATATAGAATCAGCTAGATTAGAGCATGTAAAAAAACCAGAAGTTATTTTTGAAGAGGCTGGTGGTGCAAAGACTATGACTAGAGAGCAAGCTATCAGTGACCATGACCTTAACAGCACGACAGTTACTATTAAGCTTCCTAAAAATGCTGTAAATGGGGATAAAATAAATGTGACTATAAAAAATCCAGACGGAACTACCCAATATAAACACTATACTGTTGAAAAAGATGCTACTGGCAAGCTAGTTGGTATAAAAAATGATGATAACCCTAGTGACCATGTAACTATAAAAAATGGCAATAGTTTTGAAATACCTAATATCAAAACAGCAACTGGTGTAAAAACCGAGGTAACGGCTGAAATAGTAGATAACGATGGTAGCATCCAACATTCTGAAAGTTCAAATAGCGTTATGATAGCTGGTTTAAATGATATGGCTGTAAGATTTATAGAAGATGGTGATCACAATGTATCTCTAACAAGAGCTGAGAGCATGAAAGATGGCAACCTAAAAGAAACTACAATCGCAGTAAAAGTACCAAATAACGTTATAGCTGGCGATGTTGTAAATGTAACAATAAACAATGGCACTTCAACTGAGACTAAAACTTATAAGGTTACAGGTAGAGATCATGGTAAGATCACACTAGAAGATACTTCTACTCATCCTCACACTTCTATAACCGCAAGTGATAAAAATGAGATAGAAATTTCAAACGTGAAGATCATTGCTGGCAAGACCATCAATGTAACCGCAGAGACTACTGATGCAAGTGGTGGTAAAAAAGCTGAAGCACAAAATCACAACACTCTTGAAAAACTTCACGATGATATGAAAATCACTTTTGATGAAGATAATAATAAAGATGGGATTTTAAGTAGCACAGAAATTGGAACTACTACTCCTGATGCAACTATCAAATTACCTTCAAATTTTGTTGATGGCGATAAGCTTATAATAAACAGCAAAGTAGGCAATAATAGCGCACCTGAGGAAATTTATACAATACACAAAGAGAGCAATGGCGTTGTTACTGTTACAAATGATAATGGAGGTACCCCTTTAACAGTAAATGGCAATGAAGTTAAATATCCTCTAGCAAATTTACAAAATGGTGAAAAGACTATCATCACTGCTAAAGTAACTGGTGCTGCTGGCGATGTGTCAGAGACAAAGAGTGACATCATTCTTGATACAGGAAACGGCTCTGGAACAAGATTTAGACTACTTATCAATGAAGATAAAGATAGAAATGGCGTACTTGATAGAGAAGAAGCTATGACAGATACACATCTAAATAAAACTTCTGCTACACTTGAGATCCCAACTACCGTAAATGTAGGTGATACTATAGCAGTTAGTGTAAATGAAGGAACTCCTAAAAATTATACAGTTTTTTCAAATGATGGTACTGATGTTGTTATAAAAGATGCAGATGGTAATACCGTATCTACGCCTGGCAATAAGCTGCAAATTCCTGGTATTGCTCATATAGGCAAAGATCATTTAGCTAAAGTAGATGTTACTATTAGGGATCATGTAACAGGTAAAGAAGAAAAAGCAACCGCTGAAGCTAAACTAGAAACATTTGACGCTACAAATTTAAAGGTTAATTTTATAGAAGATGATGCAAGCAGAGATGGCATTATAAATAGAGATGAAGCTGTGTCAGTTGATGGGGTAAAAGTAACAACTATAAGCGTTCAAGTGCCATATAATGTTATAAGCGGAGATAAAGTATCAGTAACTATCAATGAGCCACAAGCTAATGGCACTATGGCGTCTAGAACTTTATCTTATACTGTTTCAAAAGCTCCTAATGGTGATATATCACTAGTAGATGCAAATAATGTTTCCCATCCTTTACGCAATAATACTATTGAGATTAGTGATGTTAAAATGCTCCCAGGTCAAGACACCACTGCAACTGCAACTATAACAAATGCTGCTGGCGATATGTCTGCAACTAGCAAAGAGGCTAAAGCACAACTTGCTCCACTAAGCGAAGTAGGACTAAGCGTAAGCATAGCTGATGATAAAAACGATGATGGTGTGATCTCAAGAGATGAGTCAGGCAGTAATACTTCAAAAGTAAAAGTTTCTATCCCTGGAAGTGTGATAAAAGGCGATAAGATAGATGTTGAGATAACAAATCCTGACAACTCTAAAGTAACTAAACATTATGAAGTTGATGATAAAGATGTCAATGGCAACATAACATTAAAAGAAGTAGTAGGCTCTACTACTACCTATATCCAAGTCTCTGCAAATCACCCTCTTGAGCTTGATGCAGCTATCGCAGTTGACAAAGACACAGTAGCAAAAGTAACTCTAACTGATACATTTGGTGAGTCAGTGAGTACGACAAAAATAGATCAGGATGGTAATGAGATTAATGTTAAAGCACATGCTGAAATCGATGCTATGAGAGGTATCATGTTTAATAAAGATATACAAACCTCAGAAAGCGGTGAAAAAACTACTACTGCTAAGTTCTTCTTGAATGAAGATGCTAGAGCAGGAGATAAAGTAGAGATCAAATACACTGACCCAAATGATCATAGTCAAACAAAGACAACAGAGTATGAGATAAAACCAGGTGATATAAGCAAAGGCTTCTTTGAGCATTCACTTGATATCGATACAAGATCAAGTGCTGGTTATGATCTAAAAGTAGAAGCTACTCTTAAAACCCCAGGCGACTTACATTCTAAGACTTACGAGACTGATCAGTCATTTCATATAAATGCTAATAGCTATACGATCAAATACGATGATGATGCAAGCAAGACTATGAAAGGTGGTGATAGCAATAATGACACTTTAGTAGTTGATGGACATGGACAAACGATTGATTTTAGTAATGTGGATGACCTTGATGCTAAAGTCGAAAGCTTTGAAAATATCCAACTTAAAGGCAACTCTGAGATCAAATTTGATGCAAAAGCTATCTTTGACATCACTGATAGTCTAAATACTGTCCTTAAGATAAAAGGTGCTGTTGATGAGCATGGCAACTCAACTACAAAAGTTCATCTAGACCACAAATGGGATCCTGACTCTAACTACGATGCTAGCGGCTTTAAGGGCTACTCAAGTAAAGATCAAGTAGATGGACATACTATCCATATACAAATAGAAGACAAGATCCAAACCGATCTTTAATCCCCAAAATGAGTGCGTAAATTCGCACTCATTCCAAACTCAAACTCACATTATTTTTTAAGTCTTGTTTTACTAATATTTGCTCCTTAAAGGAGAAAATATGAAAAATTTAATATCCGTTATCGTAGTTATTGCTGCACTTGCTTTTGGCGCTTTTAAGTATATAAATTCATTTGTTGCACTTGATGAGAATGTAAATGCAAAGTGGTCGCAGGTGTTAAATCAATATAAAAGAAGAGCCGAGCTTGTGCCAAATTTGGTTGAAACTGTAAAAGGCTACGCAGCTCATGAGCAAAAAATTTTTGAAGATGTAGCAAATGCTAGAAGCAAGAGCATGCAAGTAAGCGTTGATGCAAGTGGCCTTAGCGATGAAGCTAAGATGAAAGAATTTATGACAGCACAAAGCTCATTTGGTTTGGCACTTGGCAGGCTTATGGCAGTTAGTGAGAACTATCCAGAGCTAAAAGCAAATCAAAATTTCTTATCTCTTCAGAGTCAGCTTGAAGGTACGCAAAACCGCATAAGCGTGGCAATGCATGATTATATCGAAGCTGTAAAAGAGTATAACGTAGCCCTTAGAAGCTTTCCAAATAAATTTATAGCAAGTGCTTTTTATCCTGAGCTAAAGCCAAAACAAAATCTTGAAATAAGTAACGAAGAGAAGATAAATCCAAAAATTTCATTTGAGAAATGATGAAGAAAATTTTTGCTCTTTTATTTTTTACATTTTGCTTTTGTTTTGCCATAAATTTTAACGAGCAGATAAATGACGAGGCTCAAATTTTCTCTAAAAATGAGAAGGCTGAGCTTTTAAGCTTGGTGCAAAATTATGAGCAAAATAGCACGACACAAATTGCTATCGTGACACTTAAATCACTAGAAAATAAAAGTATAGAAGAGATCTCTCTTGAAATAGCTAGGGGCTACAAACTGGGACAAAAACAAAGCAGCAATGGAGTGCTTTTAATAATCGCTCCAAACGAGAGAAAAGTACGTATAGAGGTTGGTTATGGACTTGAAAGCGTACTAACCGACGCTATATCAAGCCAGATCATAAATGATGTGATAGTGCCTAAATTTAAGCAAGGCGATATGGGCGGTGGCGTGATAGATGGCATAAGAGTCATCATAAAAGTAGCTAGTGGCGAAGAATTTGAAAGCGAGAGTGATGATGAAGAGATACCATTTGGAATAGTTGCCTTTTTTGCTGGCATGATCTCGTGCTTTATCTCTGGCTTTTTAGGTAAATTTTTTATGAGGGTTGGCTTTAGTGCGTGTTTTGCAGGGCTTGCATCTACGGTATTTGAGAAATTTTTTGGCGTGCAAAATTACTTCATTGTCTTTGCCATTGTGTTTGTAATATTTTTTATTATTTTAAAAAATGCCTTTAAAAAAAATACTCAAAGCAAAAATACATATAGTGGCTTCAGACGAGATAGATCAGACTCAAATGGTAGTGGCAGTGGCCATTCAAGCAGTTCAAGAAGTGGTGGCTTTAGTGGCGGCGGAGGCGGTTTTGGCGGAGGCGGAGCGAGTGGCAGCTGGTAAAATTTCATCAAAAATTAGCTTGTAAAGCTTAAATCCTTTAAAATATATAAAAACTTAGGAGCAAAGATGCTAGCTGGCGAGCTGCTTAAAAGCCATTTTGCTAAATTTGATCTGGTGGCGGTGCTTAGTAAATTTTTAGAGCAAAGTCATTTTGATAAAGAAAAATTTGATCTGCTTAAACAAAATAACTTTAAAATTCTAGATAAAAATATAAAGCAAGAGATAGTTGGTACTACTGGTTTTAAAGAGTTTTTTGACGAGAAATTTCAGAGCTTTTTATGCGAGCTTATGCAAAGTAAAGTTTTAATTGTTTCTAGCAAAGAGTATAAATTTAGCGAGCTTGAAATTTATACTTGTTTTGACTCAAATACCTACAAAAGGCAGTGTGAAGCCGGAGAGATTTACTTTCATAACTTTGGCTTTGACATATCTTTTAAAAGCGAGCCATCGCTTTATGGTGGCATTTTAGTAAGAAGCCTAAAGCCCTTAAACGGGCAAAATTTTATCTTTGGGCCAAGAAAATGTGCCTTGCATATCTTAAATAGCAAAATTAGTAATTTAAGCTTTGATTTAAAAGAGGCTGATTTTAGAAAAGATGAGATTACTTTTACGTCACGTATTAGATCATTTGGCGATGAAAATCAGCAAAAAAATGATTGCCTTAGAGCATTTACTGCTGAGTTTGAAAAGGCTTTAGAGTTTGATGAAAATTATAAAAAGAGATTAAATGCCTATAAAAAGGGGTGAAATTCATCTTTTTATCAGCTTTTGCGGTGAGAAATTTAGCCCAAAAATGCTAGATAAAAAAGATCGCAAAAGAGTAAAAAAATACCCAAATTTAATAAAACAAAACTCATTTAAAATATCTCGCTACTTAAAATTTAAAGCAAAGATGCGAGGTAAAATCTGTCTTTCTCATAAAGAAAATATCGCAGTTTTAGCCATTTCAAAAGAAAAGATCGGGGTCGATGTAGAAGAGCTAAAGCAGAGAAATTTTGACGCAGTAGCTAGCTTTTGCTTTACAAAAGATGAGAGCAAAATTTTGGCAAATGCAAAAGATAAAACTCAAAAATTTTATGAAATTTATACTGCAAAAGAGGCGATTTTAAAGCTTAAAAATTTATCGTTTAGCGATCTTGGTACTACCAGCTACGATGAAATGGCAAAAAAATACTTAATTATTAATAATTCATTTATTATTTGCCTTGCATTTAAGCAATGCAAAGATATAATTATTAAACTTTTGTAATTTTTAACATTAAAAGGTAAAGATTGTTTATAAAAAAAATAGTCATGATCCTTGCTATTTCGCTTTTTGCTCTTGGATGTGCAAAGAAATTTGATACACCGCAGATAGCAGATTTTGACTTGAAAACATTTAAGGTAAGCTCATCAAAGGGACTGCTTTTGCTTTACGTGCAAAATAGCAAGAATGAGTATAAATTTAGCCTTGTAAACGCACTTGGCGCGCCAGAAGCTAGGCGAATTTTAAAAGAAGGTAGCTTTAAAAATTTAGGTTTTTTACCACCAAATAGTGCCTATAATGAACTTTTTATAAAAGTGCTAGAGATGATAAAAGATGAAAAAAAAGAGCAAAAATTTATGATAGATGATCAATATTATGAGGTAGAAAGTGTTGATCTACGTTAGCAAACCAGCCATTATCAGTGCCGCAGGGAGCAGCAGTGATGAGAATTTAAGCTCGCTTTTAAGTGGAAAGAGATTTCTAGGCCTTAGCAGTGAGTTTCATCCTGAGAATAAATTTTTAGTAGCGAAATTTGATAAGACGCTGCCAGAGTTTGCCAAGAAGACAAAAGAACACTTTAAAACAAGAACCAATGCTTTGCTTCTAAACACGCTTATTGAGCTTGACGATGAGATCAAGAGGGCTATCAAAAAATTTGGTAAGAGCCGTGTAGGTGTTATTTTAGGCACTACAACGAGTGGAATTGAAGAAAATTTTTGGACCTTTAAAGAGTATATAAAAACTGAAATTTTTGATAAAAGCAAGTTTGGCATAGATAGAAACTGTCTTGCAAATGTGACTGAATTTGTGAGCGAATTTTATGGATTAGAAGGTCCAAGTTTTTGTGTTTCAACTGCCTGTACTTCTGGTGTTAAGGCGATTATTGAGGCACAAAGACTAATAAAAAGCGATATTTGCGATGCGGTTATATGCGGCGGCGTCGATAGTTTAAACACCTTAACCATAAATGGCTTTAACTCACTTAGCATTTTAAGTCAAAAACCAAGCGAACCCTTTTCTAAAAATAGAGAGGGCATAAACATAGGCGAGGGAGCTGGGTTATTTTTGCTGAGCCGTGATGAAATTTCAAACGTCGTGGTCGCTGGCTCGGCCTCAAACTGCGACGCTTTTCATATGACGCAGCCTGATTTTAGTGCCAAAATGGCAATTTGTTGTATAGAAGAAGCTTTAAAAAAAGCTGACATGAGAGGCGTAGACTATGTAAATTTGCATGGCACTGGCACGCAAGCAAATGACAAAATGGAGGCAAAAGCTGTAAATTTAACGCTTGGCTTTGCATATGCTAGCTCGTTAAAGCCACAGATCGGTCATACGCTAGGAGCCGCTGGAGCAATAGAAAGCGCCATTTGCGCCATACTTTGCATGCAAGAAAATAGCACCTTGCCGCCACACGTTTATGACGGCGAGTATGATGAGAGTTTGGAGGCTATAAATTTAGTAAAAAGTGGCACGAAATTTGACGTAAAAACAGCGATGTCACTATCTTTTGCATTTGGCGGAGATAACGCCGCGATAATATTTAAAAGAGTGAGATGATGATAAGTGATTATTTACCGCACAGTAGCGCCATAACCCTGATCGATGAAATTTTAGAATTTACCCCTTGTGAGAGCATAAAAGTAAGAAGCGTGATAAATGAGCAAACTCCATTTTTGGAAGATGGGAAATTTTACATGCAAAAGGCGATTGAGATGATGGCTCAAAGCCTTGGAATTTATGACTCAAAGATGCGTGAACTAAGGGGCGAGAAGGCGATATTTGGCTTTTTGCTTGGCAGTAGAAAATTTGAAATTTTTAGGCCGTATTTTAAATTGGGCGATGAGATAGTGATCGTCTCAAAGTGCTCGATCCAAGATGAGAGTGGATTTGGCGTTTATGACAGTGAGCTTTTTGTAAACGGCAAGCTTGGCGCAAGGGCGGTTTTAAATGTGATGAGCCCTGATGAAGAATTTGTAAAAAAGGCACTTAGTGAGTAAGAGAGTATTGATAACCGGATCAAGTAGAGGCATAGGAGCTAGCATAGCTAGGCGCCTTGCTAACGAGTACGAAGTGGTACTTCACGCAAGAAGTAAGAGTGATGAGCTTTTAAAGATAGCTAGTGAGCTTGGGGCTAAATTTTTGACATTTGACGTTGCTGACACTGCTGCGGCTAAAGAGGCCATAGAAGCTGACATGGAGGCAAATGGCGTTTATTACGGCGTTATTTTAAACGCTGGCATAACAAGGGATAATACCTTTGTGGGGTTAAGCGACGAAGAGTGGTTTGACGTGATAGATGTAAATTTAAATGGCTTTTACAACGTCCTAAGACCAGCGCTAATGCCCATGATAAGGGCTAGAAAGCCAGCTAGGATAGTAACACTAAGCTCTGTTTCAGGGGTTATTGGCAACAGAGGTCAGGTGAATTACTCAGCTAGCAAAGCTGGCATCATAGGAGCTAGCAAAGCCCTTGCAGTAGAGTTTGCAAGTAGAGGCATAACAGTAAACTGCGTAGCTCCAGGGCTTATAAAGACAGATATGAGCGAAGAAATTTTAAATAGCGACTTTTTAGATGAGGTACTAAAGGTCATACCTGCAAAAAGAGCTGGCGAAGCAGATGAGGTGGCAGGACTTGTTAAATTTTTACTAAGCGACGAGGCTAGCTACATCACAAGGCAAGTGATCGGCGTAAATGGAGGACTTTGCTAATGCGTGTATTTGTCACAGGTATCGGCGCAGTCAGTGCTTTTGGCAACAGCTGGGAGGAGATTAGGGCTAAATTTCTTGAAGGTAAAAACGCTGTTAGATACATGAGCGAGTGGGAGAGCTGCAAAGATCTAAACACGCGCCTAGCCGCACCTATCATAGACTACAAATATCCACAAGAGTGGGATAGAAAACAGCTAAGAAGCCTTGGTAAGGTCTCGTGTTATAGCGTGCACGCAGCTGGACTTGCCTTAAAAGATGCTGGATTATTAAAAGGTGATGAGTTAAATGAGTCAAATTTAGACCCAAGCGTGCAAGATGGTAGAATGGGTGTAGCAAGCGGCTCAAGTACTGGTAGTACAGACTCCATTCTTGATATGGCAAAGCTAGTTTTGGACATGGATAGTGGCTTTAATGCAAATACCTACATAAAAATGATGCCTCATACCACGGCAGCAAATATCGCGCTATTTTACTCGCTAAAAGGGCGCATCATCCCTACATCTTCGGCATGCACAAGCGGTTCGCACGCCATTGGCTACGCATACGAGAGCATAAAAAATGGCAGCATAGATATGATGCTAGCTGGAGGGGCTGAAGAGCTTTGCGTGAGCGAGGCATACGTCTTTGACAAGCTTTACGCGACTAGTGTAAAAAACAGCACGCCAAATTTGAGTCCAACACCGTTTGAAAAAGATAGAGATGGCTTGGTGCTTGGCGAGGGAGCTGGATTTTTGGTACTTGAAAGTGAAGAGAGTGCATTAAAAAGAGGAGCTAAAATTTACGCTGAGGTCGTTGGCTTTGGCTCGACGTGTGACGGCACGCACATCACAAGACCACAAAGCGCTACGATGAAAGCGGCGATGAGCTTAGCGCTTATAGACGCAAATTTAGAGCCAAAAAGTATAGGCTACGTAAATGCTCATGCGACTGCGACAAAACATGGCGACATAGCCGAGAGTATCGCTACAAACGAGCTTTTTGGAGAGGATATTGCCATTAGCTCGCTTAAAAGTTATCTTGGCCATACGCTTGGCGCTTGTGGTGGACTGGAGGCGATCGCCTCTATCATGATGATGAGAGAAGAGCTATTTTTTCCAAATATAAATTTAAACGTGATCGATCCCGAGTGTGCAAAGCTAAACTATTTAAAAGAGCCAACTCCGATAAAAACGGACTTTGTTATGAGCAATAACTTTGCATTTGGTGGTGTAAATACATCTTTGATATTTAAAAGAGCTAAAAACATTTTTTAAAAAGGATAAACATGAAAAAATTAGTTTCATTAGTTGCCATTTTGGCATTTGCTACAAGTCTTAATGCAAGAGATGATGTGAAATATCACTCACTTGATTTCCTAAATGGCCCAAAAGCTAAAAATTTCTTACTTCCAAATGTAAGTATCAGCTTTGGCACAGGCTATAGCGGTCAGGTAATTGTAAAAGATCTAACATCAAATAAAAAGACAAATGGTTTTAATAAAAGTGATGAAGAGGCATGCCAAATCGCACTTCTTTCGGCTTTAAAGACTTTCCAAGAAAGAGCATTAAAAGAAGGTGGCACAAAGGTTGTAAATTTAACTGGCTACTACAAAAAACAGCCATTTAACTCAAAAACTCAGTTCCAGTGTGGAAGCGGTGCTTTGATGTCCGGCGTTACTCTAAAAGGTGATATCGCGAAATAATGAAATTTCAAGTTGATTTTTTTGGCGTAATAGCTTATGGCGATGTCGGCGAGGATCTAGCTAGATATAAAAAAGAATTTGATCTAGCAAAGATCCCACCGATTCAAAGAAGAAGGCTAAGCAGTGCTGCAAAGTGCGCTTTTAGCTTGCTTAGTGGCTTTGATAAGCTTGATATGCCAGTTATTTTTAGCTCATATGAAGGAGAGATAAATCGCTGCTTTAAGCTAGAGACTACACTGGCAAAAGCTGAGCCGGTTTCGCCTACATCGTTTTCACTTTCTGTGCATAACGCTATCTCGTCGCTTCTTAGCATAGAAGCTAAAAATCACAATGAAATTCTTGCCATATCATCATTTAGTCCGGTTGAAGATGCCTTGCAAGCTGCATTTTTAAGACTAAATGATGGATATGAACAGGTGCTAATACTTGCCTATCATGAGTCGATAAAGCAGAGTTATTTTGATGAGAAAAAGCCGTCATTTATGCTCGCTCTTGTTGTCTCAAAGGCAAAAAATGAGAGAGTTTTAACTCTAAAAAGAGCTAAAAAGGAAAAAGAAATTTGCGGGAATTTATTAAAAAGCTTTATTGTAAATTTTGATCCAAAAATATCAAAAAGCTGGCAAAGTTGTAGTTATTCTTCGTCTTGGAATTTTAGCTATGAGCCTTAAAATTTTAAGAACCGGATCTTTCTTTTTATTTTTTGCGATCATTTGCATAAGCGGGGATTTACTGCTTGTGCCAGTAGTGCTTTTGGGGCTAAATAAATTTAAATTTATACAAAATTTATGCCGTGATCTAGTTAGAATTTCTTGGGGATTTTTTATAAAAGTTACTAAAATTTGTGGGTGTTTGGACTATAAATTTGAGCTTAGTGAGCTAAATGGCGGATCAAATTTAGTCATAGCAAACCACCCTTCGCTTCTTGATGTGGTCTTTTTGGTTTCAAAATTTAAAAGGATAAACTGCATCGTAAAGGGCGAGCTTGGTAAAAATATATTTTTATTTGCTGCTATTAGGGCGTGCAACTATATACTAAACACAAATAACGAGGAATTTTTACAAAAAAGCGTAGAGGTTTTAAAAGGTGGTGAAAATTTATTAATTTTCCCAGAAGGCACACGTACGAAAGATGAAATTATTTTTCATAAGGCAGCAGCTTATATGGGTGTAAAAGGCGCTAAAAATATTGTATGTATTGGCATCAATATGCACCCAAGAAGCCTTAGAAAAAATGAACCATGGTATAAAATACCAGATGAAAAGATAAAATATTATTTTAAAGAGATGAAAAATTTTGATGTTGATATGTTTTTAAAGGATAGGCCAAGCCCCGTGAGGGCTAGGGCAATGCATGATGAGATAAGTAAAATTTATAAGGAGGAATTTGGTGAAAGAGCTAGTTAATGATATAAAAGAGTTGATCATCACAAGCTTAAATTTAGAGGATATGAAGCCAAGCGATATCGATGAGAATGCGCCACTTTTTAATGATGGTCTTGGGCTTGATAGCGTTGATGCTTTAGAGCTTGGGCTTGCGGTGCAGAAAAAATATGGCCTCGTGCTTGACTCAAAGAGTGCAAATCTAAAAGAGATATTTTTTAGCGTATCTTCTCTTGCAAAATACATTTACGAAAATAGGAAATAACGATGAGTGAAAAAGAAATTTTTGAAATTTTAAAGAAAGCCTTGATCGATCTTTTTGAGATAGATGAGAGCAAGATAAAGCCAGAGACTAGGATATATGAGGATTTGCAGATCGATAGCATCGACGCTATTGATATGATTGATTACATCAAACGTCAAACCGGGCATAGGCTGATGCCAGAGGATTTTAAAAACGTAAAAACGCTTGATGATATCGTAAAAGCCGTAGCAAAGAAATTTGAAGCATAAAATAGTAAACCTAGCACTAGTTTTAGCAAGCATTGCTTACCCTTTAGTGCTATTTTTTTGGCAAGAGAACGCCACTTTGATATTTGATTTTTTATGTGTGCTTTGGGGGCTTAGAGCCTATTTTGAAAGTGGCAAGAAAAGGCAGGTTTGCTTATTGGCTAGCTTGTTTTTTGCCGTCTGCGCTATTTTTAGAAGCGTAAATTTAGCACTTTTATATCCAAGTATCGTAAGCCTTGGCTTTTTGGCTCTCTTTTTTTACAGCTTAAAGGGCGAGGCTGTTATAACCAAAATCGCTAGATTAAAAGAGAAAAATATAGATAAAAAGGTCGTTAGCTACACAAGAGAGTTAACAAAAATTTGGTGCTTATTTTTTATATTTAATGCGATTTTAGCATTTGTTTTATCGTGCTTTGAAAATAAATTTTATTGGAGCATTTACTGCTCCTTTATCTCTTATATTTTGATGGGATTTTTGTTTTTTGGAGAAATTTTATATCGTAAAATTTTTATTTTAAAGAGGAAAAATGGAGTTTGAAAATAGTCTAAAAGAGTTTAAATTTGTTAATATTGATAAAAATTTATACTCACAAGTTGGTATTTTTGGGGCAAATTTAAAAGAATATGGCGTGAGTGAGATAGAGATCTATCTAAGTGAAACTTTTGACTTTTGTGTCGCCTTTTTTGGAGCACTTGCAGTTGGTATTAGGCCGATTTTGCTTGCAAAGCCCATTTTTAGTAGTGATAAATTTAATATCAATGATGAAAATTTCAAGAATTTTTTGGCTCCAGCTAGAAATATAGAGCCAAAATTTAATCTAAATTCTACTTTTTTTCTTCAAACTTCGGGTTCGACCGGAAAGAGCAAAAATATCCCAAAAAGACTTGGTGCGATGATAGAAGAAGGGCTATTTTTAAAAGAAAAACTTGGATTTAATGAAAGCGATACATTTTTTTCAAGCGTTTCGCATCAGCATATGTTTGGCCTTACTTTTAAGGTATTTTTGCCCATAATCTCTGGTGCAAAGGCTGTTAGTAAGGAGCTAAATTACCCAGAGGTGATCTTTGAGCTTGATCTTTCAAATTTAAGCTTTGTAACAAGCCCAGTTTTGCTTCAAACGCTAGTTTCTAGCCCAAGAGCAGCTGAAATTTCAGGGCTAAAAAACATCATCTGTGCCGGCTCAGCCCTAAAGAGTGAACTAAGAGCTAGCATAGCAAAACTAAGCAGTGCACGCATTATCGACATCTATGGTAGCACCGAAACTGGTGTAGTAGCTAGAAATTTAGGCGAAGAGCTTTTACTTTTTAGCAAGGTAAAGGCGGGCCTTAGCGAGGACGAGGCACTAAACGTGAGCTCACCATGGTGTGAGTTTTTTCAAACTAGCGACTGGGCACAGATAAATGGCAGCAAGCTTACGCTAAAAGGTAGGATCGATAGGATAGTCAAGCTAAATGACAAAAGAGTCAATCTAATAAGCATCGAAAATAAGATGTTTGAAAGTGGTCTTTTAAAAGACTGCTACTGCGACACGCATCCAAAATTTAAGCGTCTAGCCGCACTTTTAGAGCTTAGTGAAGAGGGTGTTAAGCTCTTTAGAGATAGCGGCAAAAAGGGCATTGTAGCAAGATTAAATGAGCTTTTAAGGCCTGAGTTTAAAAATAGTGTTAGGTATTTTAAAATCGTTAGCTCGCTTTGCAAAAACGCACAAGGGAAATTTTTAAAAGCAAATTTTAAAGAGCTTTTAGAAAAGAGCAAAGAGCCTAACTGGGATAAAAGTAGCGAGGAGGGCGTTTATAAATTTAAGACAAAGCTAAGTCCTGCGCTTGGCATTTTTATGGAGCATTTTCCAAATTTGCCACTTTTGCCTGGCTTTGTGCAGCTTGATTTTGTATTTAAATTTGCAAGAGAGCTTGGCGCAGAAATAGGCGATCAATGCGTGGTGGAGAATTTGAAATTTTTAAAATTTGTAAGGCCAAATGACGAGCTTTGTATAGAAATTTCGCAAAAAGATGAGAAAGTTTATTTTGAGATATTTTGTAATGGCACTAGAAGTAGTGTTGGCAGGATAAAGCTGGGCTTATGAAGACGCTCTTTCTCATACCATTTTACAATCATCCAGAAAAGATCAAAGCCCTTTGTGAGGCACTTGCGAGATATAATCTACACATTTTAATAGTTGATGATGGCTCAGATGAAGCTTCAAAAAAGGCACTAGAAAATTTGAGCGAATTTGACGTAGAAATTTTGACAAGAGCACAAAATGGCGGTAAGGGGGCTGCGCTAAAAGATGGCTTTAGGCATGCTATGCAAAATGGCTATACGCACGCATTTCAGATCGATGCTGACTTTCAGCATGACATAAGTGAAGTGGCTGAGTTTTTGGGGCTTAGCAAAAAGTATCCACACGATATGATAATGGCTGATCCGATTTATGGCGAGGACGCACCAAAGTCTAGATTTTATGGTAGAAAGATCACAAATTTTTGGGTCAAGGTAAATACATTAAGCACCGACATAAAAGATGCGATGTGTGGCTTTAGAATTTATCCGTTAAAAGAGCTCGAGTGGGCGATATCTCAAAGCAAGTCAAATAGGATGGAATTTGACATGGAAATCCTTGTAAATGCTGTGAGAGCAGGCATTGGACTAAGATGGATACCGCTAAAAGTAAGATATGAAAAAGGCGGCGTTTCGCACTTTAAAATGCTAAAAGATAACGCGCTAATAAGTCTTATGCATGCTAAATATTTTTTTAGTTTGGTTCCATTTTTGCTGAGCAAAGCCTTTAGGGGACAAAAATACGTATGGTGGCAAAAAGGCGAAAGATCAAATGAATTTTTCCTACGAGTTAGCCTTTTTATAAGCAAAAATTTACCCATTTTCCTCATAAAACCTATCGTTATGATCGTCGTTTGTTTTTATTATATTTTTTCGAAAATAGAGAGAAAAAATATAAGAGAATTTTTACAAAATGTAGAGAAATTTAGTGGTGAAAAACCAGCTACTGGTGTTTTTGGAAATTTTTATGAATTTGGTATTGCGATTTGCGATAAATTTCGTATTTGGCAAAATGGTGTGCTCGAAAATGAGCTAGATATTGACGAACTTATGTGGATAAAAGAAGAGTTTGAGGCATCAAGGCGTGGTAGAATTTTGCTAACAAGCCATCTAGGGAATGTAGAAATTTGCAAGACACTTTCGCTTAGATCGCCAAGTTTTCGTATGATCATCTTGGTTTATAGTAAGGGAAATGAAAATTTTTATAAAATTTTAGAGCAGATAAGTAAGGGGCAGATCAAACTAATAAGCGTAGAAAACCTCGATGCAGCAGCTATGCTTGAGCTAAAAGAGGCGGTAGAAAACGGCGTAAATATCGGTATAATGGGCGATAGAACTCCGGTAAATGGCGATAAATTTGTTGAGGTTAGTTTTCTTGGTAAGATGGCTAAATTTAACTACGGCCCATACTTATTAGCTGGCATTTTGGGTGTAAAAATGAGCACGCTTTGGTGCGTAAAAAATGGAGATAAATTCAGCATCGAGCTAAGCGACATCGCAGATGAGATAAAACTAGGTCGCGACCGCAAGGCAAGCGTCATGCCATACGTGCAAAGCTATGTAAGACAGCTTGAGGATCACGCTTGCAAGAACCCATCGCAGTGGTTTAATTTTTTTGATTTTTGGAGATAAATTTGAAAATTTCACACGTTAGCACATTTAAAGTGGCGTTTTTTGATGTTGATAGCATGGAAGTGATGTGGCATGGCAACTACGTCAAGTACCTAGAAATGGCGCGCTGCGAGTTACTTGACAAGCTAGGGTACAACTACATCGCTATGAAAAAAGATGGTTACGCCTTTCCTATCGTAAAACTTGACGTAAAGTACGTGCGACCAGCCTTTTTTAACGACGTCATAAAGGTCACGACGACGCTTAGCGAGTGCGAAACGTTTTTAAAATTTCACTACCTTATAGAAAATGAAAAGGGTGAAAAGCTAAGTGAGGCAAATACTGCGCAAGCTGTCATAGAGATGAAGAGCTTACAAACTTGCTTTGAGATGCCAGAGGCGCTAATAAAGGCGATTGAAGCTTACACGAAAAAGGAAAATTTATGAAAAAAATAGCTCTTTTTTTAGCCATTTTTATATCTTGCTTTGGCTATGAGCTGAGTGAGCTTAAAAATATAGTAAAAACAGATGGCGTAAGCGGAAATTTCACGCAGACAAAGAGCCTGGCTGGCTTTAACAAAAACATAAAAAGTACGGGCGAGTTTAAGCTAGAAAAGAGCGGACTTTATTGGGATACGCTAGAGCCAGTCGTCTCAAAGGTTTTTATAAATAAAGATGGCATTTTCAAAAACGAAAATGGCAAGCTTGAAAAGACGAGCGCAAATTTTGACGAAAAGCTATTTCTTGCTATCATCAGCCTCGATGAAAACGAGCTTAGGAAAGAATTTGATATAAAAACAAGCGGCAGTCTAAAAAAGTGGAGCATAGAGCTAAGCCCTAAAAATTTGCTCTTTAAACAAATTTTTAAATCCATAAAGATAAGCGGCGACGAGGTAGTAAAAAAGATTGAGCTTGACGAGGTAAGCGGAGATAAAACAATAAATGAGTTTAGTCTAAAATGAAAAAACTAGCCACGATCTTGGCTTTTATCTTTGTTTTTTTAGCCTCGCTTGGCTACTCACTTGCAAGCCTAAAAAACGTCCAAAATGACATCTTTTCACTGATAAATTTCAAGGACGCCAAAGAGGCAAAGGTGCTAAAAGAGGTGCAAGATGAGATGGCGTCAAATTTTTTAGTGCTGGTAAATTCTAAAGAGCTGGCCAAAAATGTGCAAAGCTTAGCTCTTAAAAGTTCGCTTTTTAAAAGCTTTGAGGCGAACATTGACGTAAATTTAAATGATATAAAAAACGACATCAACCGCTCAAAGATCGCGCTTTTAAGTAGGGCTGATCTAGAGCTTCTAAAAAACGATAAAAACGCCTTTTTCAAAAAGCGTGCAGAGGAAATTTTTAATAGCTTTAGCTTTAAGCTTTTAAATGTAAAAGATGATTTTTTCTCGCTAAGTAGCGGCTTTAGTTTAAAAAATGGCAATGTTAGCTTAAATTTAGCAGATCTAATGCTTGAGGTAAAGGACAGAGAGAGGAGCTTTTTCTTGCTAAAAGGCGAGCTAAAAAGTGGCGTGGGAGGTGAGGGGCTAATAAAATTTTATAACGAGTTAAATGCGCTAAAAGTTGGACAAAACGAGCTTTTTGTGCACTCAAGTGCCCTATATCAGGCATTTTCAAAGCAAAAAAATGAGAGCGAGAGCCTTTATATGAGCGTGGTCTCGCTTAGTTTAACCGCTATATTTTTGATGCTTGCTTTTAGAAATTTGCGAATTTTTTATGTGATATTTATCGCTGTATTTGGCTTTAGTGTGGCATTTGCAGGCACTTTGCTCTGCCTTGGCGAGCTAAACATCCTTACTATTTTAATAAGCACAAGCCTCATTGGCCTCATGTTTGACTACGTCTTGCACTGGCTTAGCAAAAACGAGGGCGAAGTGATCAGGGTTAGTAGTATAAAAAATATGCTAAAAATTTTCTTGCTAGGCCTACTTATAACGCTTAGTGGCTATCTAGCCTTTACGTTTTCTGATCTTAGGCTGCTTAAAGAAGTGGCGCTATTTTCGGCATTTGCGCTAGTTGCCGCGTTTTTAGCTAGCTACTTTTTCATGCCTTTGGTCTTTGAAGGAGTGAAATTTTATAGATCAAAGCTCTTTGATGCGTTTTTAACTAAATTTTGCAAGCACTCAGGCGCGGTTGCTAGGCATTTGGGGGTTAAATTTCTAGCTTTTTCGCTTATTTTGTTAGCTATTTTTCTAGGATTTGATCTTAAAAATTTATCAAAAAGCGAAAACGTAAAAGACTACTCAAATATGCCAAAGAGCCTGCTAGCGGACTCTTCTTATATCTTAAATCTAACTGGCAACAACCAAAATACGATGATAGTGACAAGATCTAGCGGTGATATTTTGGGTGATGAAAAGAGCCTTTTAGATGAGCTAAAAAAGAGAAATTTGATAAAAGATGAGAGCTCACTAAGTGATATATTTTTAAGTAAGAGCGAGCAGGGTGAGCTAAAAGAGGCGTTTAAAAAGGCGCTTGATGATGAGCAAATTTATGTGATTTATGAGAAATTTGGTTTTAATAAAGATGAGATAAGGGATGAAATTTTAAAGGTTTTGGACGAAAAAGAGCTTGGCGTGACTGAAATTTTGGCTCTAAAATCAATGAAGGATTTTAAGAAATTTATGCTTGATAAAAATACGAGCGTGGCTTACGTGAGCGGCTTTGTAAAAGGGGCGGCAAGTGATGAGGTATTAGAGCACTATAACGCTTTTAGTCTAAATTTCGCTGACTCACTAAATGAGAGTCTAACACAGGCAAAAGAGCTTGCTCTAAAGCTAAAAATAGCAGCACTTGTGGTCGCATTTTTACTACTATGGTTTTACTTTAGTGCGCTTGTTTCGGCACTTGTGATGGGCGTCATCATCTTTGGCGTGCTTCTTACGCTCTTTATCTTCGCCATTTTTGGCGTAAATTTAAGCATTTTTGGTGTCTTTGGGCTCATACTTGCAAGTGCTGTTGGGATTGATTACATGATATTTGCGCTAAATGATAGCCTTAGCGAAAAAGAGCGAATTTATGGTATTTTTTGCGCATTTATCACGAGTTTTATCTCGTTTTTTACTCTCTCTTTTAGCCAGACCGCGGCTCTTAGCGTCTTTGGACTAAGTGTTAGCCTTTGCGTGCTGATATATGGGCTATGTGCTAGCGTTTTATCTTGTAAAAATATAAAAATTTAGTTTGATTTTCATGCCCCAAGCGGCTTGCTCGGGGCTTTGATTTCTTATCTTATAACGTCTAGTTTGCCGGTGCCGGCGTTTTTATTTACCTCGTTTTGGACATTTGAGGCTTTGAGGAGCTCAAATTTATATGGAGGCTCAAATGGCGGCTTGGTTAGCTTTCTGCAAACGCTGCCTTTTTTTGAAAGGTCTATGTTGCCGCTTTCAAAAATGGTGCCTTTGTTACACTTGTAGCTTATTTTGACGCCATTTTTAAAGTAGTTGTTTTGAGCGTATATTAGCGAGCCAAAGCGCACGCCAATGGCGTATTTTTGGTTATAGAAGCCATCGTTTGAGTCATAAAAGTTGTTATAGACGTGCACCTTTGCATTGCGTGCCATAGGTAGGCGTTGCGCGCAGTTGTCAAAAACGTTATGAGCGACCGTTATAGTCCTTGTTTCGCTGCTGCCGTCAGAGTCTCTTGAGCCAATTAGCATCGTTTTGTCATGGTTTTCAAAGATGTTGTGCGAGATCGTGATAGCCGCACTATCCCCCTTAATGTCGCATAGTCCGTCGTAAGTCTGCCATTTAGTAAGCTCTCCGCCTGCTAAATGCACATGACTAAGCTCGACCGTGTCCTTAAAATGACAGTGATCTACCCAGATGTTTTTGCTTGACTCTATGCTGACGCCGTCATATTGCGCATTAAAGCCGTCGTTTTTTTGTATATCTGGAAATGGATCAAAAGCATCTTCGATCAACATGTTGCGGATCGCGATATTTTGGACATTTTTTAACAAAAGCGAGCCGCCTTTTATGCCTGAGTTTTCGCCTAAGCCGATTATTGTGGTGTTGCTAGCTACAGGCACTACGATGATCTTTTTGTACTCGTTGGCTAAATTTTTGCGAAGCGCTGCTAACTTTGGATCTTGCGAACCGTCTAAATTTGCACGGCATGAAGCGCCGTAAGCCTGTATAAATTTGGCATAAGAGCTAAACTCGCTACCGCTAATCTCACTTATAAATTTATCCAGCCCATCGCTATTGCCATTTTGTGGGATCTTGCCTTCGCTAAGGTCTATGAGCCCATCCACATAGATGATGTAACCACCCATTTGAGCGTATTTTACGAGTTCTTGTCTATCTTTTACGACGACTTCTTTACTCTCTTTGCCGGCGTATCCGCCAAAATTTTGCTCCGCACCAATGCTAGCGTAACCAAAAGGCGAGTCACTTGCTTTTATCTCGCCAGCTTGTGTCTCAGCACCAAATGCAAATAACGCGCCAATGGCGAGAAACAATATCTTTTTAAACATCTTTAGCCTCCCAAATTTAGCTTTTTATTTTTGATCTTCTGTTAGAAAATCGCTGCCTAATTTTATTTTGGCTCATTAAATTTAGCGTAAGACTTTTATAAATTTTTAGTAAAGTCAAATTTATGCGAAAAATATCTCGCTTTTTAGACGAAGCAAACATAGATAGGCACTTAGCACGCTTTGCTCTCTAACGTAGTTGCGCTCCCCTTTTAAAAGTAGCCTCTCAACCTCGATGTTGCCGTTTCTATCGCCAGCTGCGACATATACCGTGCCAACTGGCTTGCTAGCTGTGCCACCACCTGGTCCAGCGATGCCACTAATTGCAAGTGCAAAGTCCGCATTTGTCGTGCTTAGCGTGCCTTTTATCATCGCCTTTACGCAAGGCTCGCTCACAGCTCCGTAAGTATCTAAAATCTCATCCTCAACGCCCAGCCACTCGTGCTTTATGTGGTTTGCGTAGGTTACTAGTGAGCCATCAAAGCTAGCTGAAACACCACCATATCTTGCAAATTTAGCTGCCGCCAGCCCAGCCGTGCAAGACTCGGCAAATGAAATTTTAAGCCCCTTTTGCATGAGCTTGTTTGCTATAAAGGCTATCACATCTTTTTGTGGAATAAATTTTTGTGAAAATAGCGTTTTTACCCCTTGCAAAAAGCTCTCGATCTGGCCAAATTTGTTGCTTTTTGCTTTGATTAGTATCAAATTTGGTAGGATTTGCGCAAGAGTGATATCGACCTCATAAGTTTTAGCAAGTGGCATCATAAGGATCCTCGCGCTATCTGCGTCGATGTCTATTAGGTGAAAGTAGCTAAAATCAGGCTCGTACTCGACTAAAAACTCGCCTAGCTCTTCATTTGGATTGGCTTTTATGAGATTTATCTGAGCGTTATTTAGGCTGGCTAAAAAGCTATTTTTAGAGTAGTCTAAGCTATCTTTAAGCGCAAGTGTCGTGCTATCTTTTAGCTCGAGTGAGCCCCCAGTTAGCGTCGCTATGATCTTTGCAGCGATGGCAAAATTTTCATCCGAGCCAAAAATGCTTACAAAGTCGTAATCTTTTGATAAATTTTCGATGATAAAAGGTAGCTCTTTGCTATTTTTTGGAGCAAAACTGACCACTCCAAGCTCGCCAAAATGATCCTCGTAACTTTGAAAAATGTAGTTTAGAAATTCTCTATTTATCTCAAGATCTTCGCCTATTATCAAGATACTTTGTCTCATTTTTAAGCTCCTTTTTTTGCCTCATTATACTATTTTTCAGTGTGATTTAACCAGCACAGGTGTAAAATTAGCAAATTTTAAAATCAAGGTAAAAAATGGACTACAAAGAGACACTTTTACTCCCAGAGACAAATTTCCCGATGCGCGGAAATCTCCCACAAAATGAACCACAAAGACTAAAATCATGGTACGAAGAGCGCAAGGTTTATGAAAAAATGAAGAAAAACCGCCAAAATGCGGTTAAAAACTTCAACATCCACGACGGCCCTCCGTATGCAAACGGCCACCTTCACATCGGTCACGCGTTAAATAAAATTTTAAAAGATATCATCACAAAAACGCACTATTTTTACGGCGAAAATGTCCGCTACGTGCCAGGCTGGGACTGCCACGGCTTGCCGATTGAGCAGCAAGTCGAAGTAAAGCTTGGCGATAAGAAAAAAGAGCTTAGCAAGGTCGAGATCAGGGAGCTTTGCAGGCAGCATGCGAGAGAATTTATAGACATTCAAAGAAATGAATTTAAAAGCCTTGGCATCATCGGCGACTTTGAAAATCCATACATGACGATGAAATTTGAGTTTGAGGCTGACATCTACAAAGCGCTTTGCGAGATCGCTAAAAAAGGCCTTTTGATAGAAAGAAGCAAGCCAGTTTATTGGAGCTGGGCGGCTAGATCGGCACTAGCTGAAGCTGAGGTCGAGTACGAGGAGAAAGAGGACTACTCTATTTACGTAGCATTTGAGCTTGATAGCGACGCGCTAGAAAAGCTTGGCGTAAAAGAGGCAAGTGCTGTCATCTGGACGACCACACCTTGGACACTTCCAGCAAATCAAGCCATAAGCCTAAAACCAGATGAAATTTATGTGCTAACGGCTGAAAATTTGATCTTTGCAAAGCCACTACTTGAAAGCGTTGTGCAAAGTGGCCTAAGCAAGGGCGAGATCAAAAAAGAATTTAAATCAAGCCTGCTTGAAAACACCCACGCGATAAACCCACTAAACGGCAGAAAGTCTAAATTTTTACTAGGCGATCACGTCATGATGGATGGTGGTACTGGACTTGTTCATACAGCTCCAGGTCACGGCGAGGACGACTACTATGTCTGTTTGAAATATGGTTTTAGTGAAATTTTGATGCCAGTTGATGATGGTGGCTGCTACGATGAGAGCTTGAAGCACCACGGGTTATTTAGAAGCGACGTGGTAGATGAGTTTGTCGGCATGCACATCTTTAAAGCAAATGAGAAAATTTTAGAGCTACTTGGCAAAAATTTACTTAGCGTCTCTAAATTTAGACACTCTTATCCATTTTGCTGGAGAACGCATAAGCCTGTCATTTATAGAGCCACAAAGCAGTGGTTTATAGCTATGGACGAGGCTAAACTAGGTGGAAAAACACTTAGACAAACAGCGCTAAAAGAGCTTGAAAAGGTTAAATTTTACCCAAGCGTTGGCATAAAAAGAATAGGCTCGATGATAGAAAATCGCCCAGACTGGTGCATCTCTCGTCAGCGTGACTGGGGCGTGCCGATCGCGTTTTTCAGAGATAAAGCGACAAAAGAAGTTATATTTGATAGTGAAATTTTAGACCACATCGTGTCTATCTTTAAAGAAAAAGGTGCTGATGCGTGGTGGGCGCTAAGCATAGACGAGCTTTTACCAAAGGGCTCAAAATACAAGGCTGAAAATTTAGAAAAAGTGATGGATATCCTTGACGTTTGGTTTGATAGCGGCTCGACATGGCATGCGGTCTTACAAAGCGACAACTACGACGCTGGCAAATACCCTGCAAGCATGTATTTAGAGGGCTCAGACCAGCACCGCGGCTGGTTTCAAAGCTCACTTCTAGTAAGCACAGCCATAAATTCTCACGCACCTTATGAGAGCATATTAACTCACGGCTTTACTGTCGATGCTAAGGGCGAGAAGATGAGCAAGAGCAAGGGCAACGTCATCGCTCCACAAGATGTGGCTAAGACTCACGGCGTGGAAATTTTACGGCTTTGGGTTGGCATGAGCGATTATTCAAGCGACCTAAAAATAAGCGAAGATATATTAAAACAAATCAGCGAGCAATACCGCAAAATCCGCAACACTATCCGCTTTTTACTAGCAAACGTAAATGACCTTGAGAGCCTAAATACAGAGTTTAACATCCTTGATAAATGGATCTTAGCTCGTGCTAAAAAGGTCTTTGACGAGGCGAGCGCTTGCTTTAGAAACTATGACTTTTCAAAGGGCTTTAACATTCTTTTGAATTTCCTATCAGCCGATCTTAGCGGCGTATATCTTGACGTTTGTAAAGATAGGCTCTACTGCGACGCAAAGGACGCTCCAAGAAGAAGATCAGCTCAAAGCGCGATGGCGATCATCACAAAGGCACTTTTGCCACTCATCGCTCCAACGCTTACTTACACTGTTGATGAAGTGATGGACTACGCTCCAAAGATCATCAAAGGCGACGCAAAAGACGCGTTTGATCTAGTCTATGAGCCTATCATTTTTGATCTTAGCTTTGAAGATGAGCTGCTCTTTGCCAGCAGGGAGAAATTTAACGAGATCGTGGATGTTCTTAAAAAGGACAAAAAAATAAAATCAACCTTAGAGCTAAGCCTAGAGACCACAAGCCACAGCATCACAAGCTACGACGAGCGCGAAGTGGCAGATCTTTACATGGTAAGCTCAGTTAGAGCTTATGATGATAGCGAGCCACTAGCTGAGTTTGAGCTAGAGGGGGATAAATTTAAGATCATAGCAAGCAACCTTCACAAATGCCCAAGGTGCTGGAAATTTAACGCTAGCAAAGAAGATGCGCTATGCCCAAGATGTGAAGAGGTTATAAGTGCTAAGTGAGCCAGTAAGCGCAACTATCATAATAGCAACGATCGCTGTGGTGGTCGTTGCTAGCTTGTTTGGCATATTTTTGGTTAATAAATTTAAAGGATAAAAATAGTGGTAACTTTGAAAGAAGCTTTAAAATTTTCAGCTGAAGAGATAAAAAATTTACGAGCTGAGCTTGAAGCAAAGATCATAAAAGAAAAAGAGCTTGGCGCTTATGTTGAGCAACTAGCAAATTTAGAGATCGCAAAACTAGGCGAGGGCGTACCAATCGCTATAAAAGATAACATCCAGGTAAAAGGCTGGAACATCACGTGTGCTTCTAAAATTTTGCAAGGCTACGTCGCACCTTATAATGCAACTGTCATTGAGAAGCTACTTGGCAAAAATTTAGCTCCATTTGGCCGCACAAATATGGACGAATTTGCGATGGGAAGCACGACTGAGAGCTCATTTTACGGCAAAACACTAAACCCACTAAATCACGCTCACGTCCCAGGTGGCAGTAGCGGTGGCTCAGCAGCAGCAGTCGCAGCTGGTCTTGCAGTCGCAGCACTCGGAAGTGATACTGGTGGCTCGATCCGCCAGCCAGCGGCATTTTGTGGATGCGTAGGTTTTAAGCCAACTTACGGCAGAGTGAGTAGATACGGGCTTGGTGCTTACTCAAGCAGTCTTGATCAAATAGGGCCGATCGCTCAAAACGTAGAAGACGCAGCCATTTTATATGACGCGATCGCTGGACATGACCCAAAAGATAGCACGAGCGCAGATGTGCCTTTTGCGAGCATTAGCGACAAGATAGATAGCGAGAAGAAGCTAAAAATTTGCGTCATTAAAAACTATGTTGAAAATGCAAGCGAACAGACAAAAGCTGCTTTAAATTTAGCGATCGAGAAGCTAAAATCACATGGACACAGCGTAACTTACACAAATTTTGAAGACTCGAAATACGATGTCGCAACCTACTACATAATAGCAACCGCAGAAGCAAGTGCAAATTTAAGCCGCTATGATGGCGTGAGATACGGCAGACGCGCAGATGCTAGAAATTTAAAAGAGCTATATGTAAATTCACGCTCAGAAGGCTTTGGTGAAGAGGTAAAAAGAAGAATTTTGCTTGGTACGTTTGTATTAAGTAGCGGATATTACGATGCTTACTACATCAAAGCGCAAAAAGCAAGAGCACATATAAAAGCTCAATACGAGAGAATTTTAGAAGAAAACGACCTTATATTTATGCCAGTAGCTCCGAGTACAGCCTATAAATTTGGGGCCCACAGTGATCCACTACAAGCATATCTAAGCGATATTTACACTATCAGCGTAAATTTAGCAGGCCTTCCAGCTATCTCTGTGCCAGTTGGCAAAGATGATCTAAATCTAAATATAAGCGCACAGCTAATCGCAAAGGCATGGGATGAACAGACCTTGATAAATGGTGCCAAGAGCCTAGAAAATTTAATAAAAGGATAAAAATATGAAGATAGTAAAGAGAGCTTTAACGTTTGAAGATGTGCTTCTTGTGCCGCAATACTCTGAAATTTTGCCAAAGCAAGTTGATGTGAAAACCAGGATCAGCAAAAATGTCACGCTAAATATTCCGATCGTCTCTGCTGCGATGGATACGGTGACTGAGCATAGAACTGCTATCATGATGGCAAGGCTCGGCGGTATCGGCGTCATCCACAAAAATATGGACATCGAAAGCCAAGCAAAAGAGGTCAAACGTGTCAAAAAAAGCGAAAGTGGCGTCATCATCGATCCTATCTTTATAAATCCAGAAGCGACCGTGGCTGAAGCTCTAAGCCTTATGTCAGATCTTCATATTTCAGGCGTTCCAGTCATCGACAAGGACCTTAAACTAATAGGAATTTTAACAAACCGCGATTTGAGATTTGAGACAAATATGAGCACTTTGGTAAAAGACCGCATGACAAAAGCACCGCTTATCACCGCGCCAAAGGGCTGCACGCTTGATGATGCGGAGAAAATTTTCTCTCAAAATAGAGTTGAAAAGCTGCCTATCGTCGATAAAGACGGCAAGCTTGACGGCCTTATCACTATAAAAGATCTAAAAAAACGCAAAGAGTATCCAAACGCAAACAAAGATAGCTACGGCAGACTTCGCGTAGCAGCGGCTATCGGCGTGGGTCAGCTTGACCGTGCTAAAGCGCTAGTTGATGCTGGTGTAGACGTCATCGTCATCGACTCAGCTCACGGCCACTCAAAGGGCATCATCGATACTTTAAAAGAGGTAAAAGCAAATTTTAATGTCGATGTCGTAGCTGGCAATATTGCAAATCCAGCAGCTGTAAAAGACCTAGCAGAAGCAGGAGCTGATGGCATAAAAGTGGGCATTGGACCAGGATCAATATGCACCACAAGGATCGTTGCTGGTGTTGGCGTGCCTCAAATTTCAGCTATCGATGACTGCGCAAGCGAAGCAGCGAAATATGGCATCCCAGTTATCGCTGACGGCGGTTTAAAATACTCAGGTGACGTGGCAAAAGCCCTTGCAGCAGGTGCAGCTTGCGTTATGGCGGGAAGCTTACTTGCAGGTTGCGAGGAGAGCCCAGGCGAGCTTATAACATTCCAAGGTCGCCAATACAAAGTATATCGCGGCATGGGCTCAATAGGCGCTATGACAAAGGGCAGTTCAGACCGCTACTTCCAAGAGGGCACCGCTCAAGATAAGCTTGTACCTGAAGGCATCGAAGGCCGTGTACCATTTGCTGGTAGCATAAAAGATGTGATCCATCAGCTAATAGGCGGCCTAAGAAGCGCTATGGGCTATGTTGGCGCAAAAGATATCCCAACTCTTCAAGAAAGAGCTGAATTTGTCGAGATAACAAGCGCTGGACTAAAAGAGAGCCACGTCCACGACGTAGTTATCACTCACGAGGCACCAAACTACAAAGTTAATTAGTGTTAAATCTGCAAACTAGAACTATTAAATTTAACGAGCCACTCTATCTTGAGAGTGGCCGTATGCTATCAAATTTCAAGCTTATTTATGAGACTTACGGCACGCTAAATGCTGATAAAAGCAACGTTATCGTGATCTGCCATGCCCTAACTGGCTCACACCACGCTGCTGGCACCTACGCAGGCGATGAGAAAGCTGGCTGGTGGGACGGGCTAATAGGTAGCAAAAAGGCGGTTGATACGGATAAATTTTACGTTATTTGCGTAAATATCTTAGGCTCATGTTTTGGCTCGACCTCGCCGCTAAGCGTTGATCGAAGTAGCGGCAAAGAGTATAGGCTAAATTTCCCAGTCCTTGCCATAAGTGACGTGGTAAAGGCGCAGATGAGGCTATTTAGCGAGCTAGGTATCACAAGAGCAAGAGCCGTGATAGGCGGTAGTCTTGGTGGTATGCAGGCACTTTGCTACGCTATCGAGTTTCCAGAATTTGCACAAGATATCATAATGCTTGCAAGCACCTATCAGACCAAGCCATGGGCGATAGCGTTTAACAAGATCGCCATTGAAGCCATTTTAAACGATGAAAATTTCAAAAACGGCGAATATGACGCGGAATTTATAAGAAAAAATGGGCTAAAAGGCATGGCTTACGGCAGGATGGCAGGGCATATCAGCTTCTTAAGCCCTGATAGCATGGATGAGAAATTTGGACGCAACTACGTCGAAACAGACGGCCTTTATGAGCTTTCTGGGCGCTTTCAGGTGGATCGCTACATGGAGTACAACGGCTACAACTTCCCAAAGAGGTTTGATCCGCTAAGCTACCTATACATCGTAAAAATGATGAACATCTTTGACTGTACAAGACACTATGACAATCTAAAAGACGCCCTTGTGCCAATACAAGCAAACTTACATCTAATCGCTTTCAAAGGCGATCTACTCTTTCCGCCGTGCTGTATGAGAGAAATTTATGACACGCTTTGTGAGATGGGGCGAGGAGAGAATACAAATTTTGTAGAGATAGATAGCAACTACGGCCATGACGCATTTTTGGTCGAGATAGAAAAATTTGATGGATATATAAAAAATATATTAAAAGGATAGAAAATGGAGCAAAAAGAGCAAAGCTTTGAAGAAAAATTAGCCCTAGCAGATAAAATTTTAAACGATCTAAACAAAGATGATGTGAACTTAGAAAATAGCATAAAGCTGCACGAGCAGGGCAAAAAGCTCTTAAATGAAGCAAGAGAAATTTTAGAAAATGCAAAACTTAGCATAAAGCAGGTGGATGATGAGTAAAATTTGTGCTCTTCAGCTACCAACGCAGCCTTTAAGTGAGGCGAGGCTTGATTATTACCTAAAAATTTGTGCGGATGAAAACGCAAGGCTGGTTGTGCTTGGTGAATATGTGCTAAATAGCTTTTTTAAAGAGCTCATTAGCATGCCAAAAAGCCTTATAAAAGAGCAAAGCGAGCGCAAAAAAGAGGCTCTTTTTGCAATGGCAAAAAAGTATGATCTAAATATCGTTGCACCCATTGTAAATCTAAAAGGCAAGGAAATTTTTAAAAGTCTAGCTAAATTTACCCCAACACAAGTCAAACTATATGATCAGCAAATTCTCATGCCTTACGCTCACTGGAACGAGGCGAAATTCTTTAATAACACAAGCGATGAGCTAAATTTACCTATCTTTACATACGATAAATTTAAGGTTGGCGTCATGTTTGGCTTCGAGGCGCACTTTGATGTGTGCTGGGCCTATATGAGCGCTAAAAAGGTCGATATCGTACTCGTGCCAACGGCTTGTACATTTTTTTCTCAGGCGCGCTGGGAGGAGCTTTTAAAGGTTAGGGCCTTTACAAATAACGTCTACGTGCTGCGCGTAAACCGTGTAGGAAGCCACAAAAGTGACGACGAGCAGTGGAGTTTTTATGGCGATTCGATGCTTATTAATCCGTTTGGTGAAGTTAAAAATAGGCTTGGTAAAAATGAAGAAATGATGATAGATGAGCTTAGCAAAAAGGAGCTTAGCGAGGCTAGAAACACTTGGGGCTTTATGCAGATAGAGGCGAAATTTAAAAGATGAAGTGCTGTGCCTAGGTAGAAAAGAGCAAATTTAGTAAAAGTTATCACGATTGTGAGTTGAGTAATGTGCCATCACAACTATGATAATGAGCGCTCTTTAAAGGAATTTTGGAGTGAAATTTGAAACAAAGTGACGTTGAGAGATATATAAAAGAGAAATTTGACATTTTAGGTGAGCAAATTTTCCCAAAATATCCAAATTTTAGCGCCTTTCGCCATAAGAAAAATGAGAAGTGGTTTGCACTGCTTATGGAGATAAGCGCTAGTAAGCTAGGCCTTAAAAATGACGAGATGATAGAAGTTTTAAATCTAAAATGCAGCCCTGATCTAGCGATGGTGCTAGTTGATGAGATGCAAATTTTTAAGGCATATCATATGAATAAAAAGCACTGGATCAGTGTAAATTTAAACTCCAAAATTTCACGAAAAACAGTTTTTGACCTGATAGATGAAAGCTTTACTTTAAGCAAATAAAAGCCATTTTCAGCCTTAAATTTAGTAGTTTTTGTTAAAATCACGAAAAACTTAAGGATAAAATTTGCAAGAGCTAAACAACGAAATCAAAAAAGTCCATTTCATAGGCATCGGTGGTATCGGCATCTCAGCCATCGCTAGATTTTTACACGAAAAAGGCCACAAGATAAGCGGCAGCGACATCAAAGAGAGTAAGACGACGCTAGAGCTAAAAGATGAAGGCATCGAAGTCATCACGCCGCACTGCAAAGAGGCGATAAAAGACCAAGACTTTGTGGTCTACTCAGCTGCGATAAAAGAGGACAATATCGAGCTAGTGGAGGCTAGGAGAAAGGGTATAAAGTGCTTTTCAAGAAAGGAAATTTTGCCTTACGTGCTTGAGGATAAGTGTGTTTTTGCAGTAGCTGGTGCGCACGGCAAGAGCACGACTTCAGCGATGCTAGCAAGCCTAATCGAAGGCTCAGTCATCATCGGCGCCATCTCAAAGCAGTTTGGCTCAAATATGCGCTATGCAAAGAGTGACAACGTCGTATTTGAGGCTGATGAGAGCGATTCGAGCTTTCTAAACTCAAACCCATATCTAGCCATAGTCACCAACGCAGAGCCAGAGCACATGGAACACTACGACTACGATCTAGCTAAATTTTACGCAGCCTACAAGGGCTTTTTGGAGCGCGCGAAGGTTAGAGTGATAAACGCTGAGGACGAGTTTTTAAGCACGCTTAAGCTTGATGCGATCAGGCTTTATCCAAGCACCGACATCACCGAGCTTACGATGGTTGTAAGAGACTATCAGCCATACACCAGCTTTAATCTTAAAAATTTAGGCAAATTTGAAGCCTTTGGCATGGGCGAGCACATCGCTATAGACGCATCTTTGGCTATTCTTGCTGCGATGCACGAGACACCGCTTAAAGATATCAGAGAAAATTTACTAAATTTTAAAGGCATAAAAAAGCGTTTTGACATACTTTGTGCAAACAAAAATTTCGTTCTAATAGACGACTACGCACACCATCCAACCGAGATAAAAGCGACGCTAAAATCAGTCTTTGAATACGCCAAAATTTTAGGCATAAACAGCGTCACAGCGATATTTCAGCCGCACCGCTACACAAGACTTAGCACAAATTTACCTGGCTTTAAAGAGTGTTTTAAGGGCGTTGATGAACTTGTTATATTGCCAGTTTATGCAGCCGGAGAAAATCCGATCGAAGTTGATATGAAGAGCGAATTTAGCGAGTATAACCCGATCTTTACCGACAAGGTCGAGAGGGTTGAAGAGGGCATAGAATTTACAGATGAATTTGGCGTGAAAAACCGCCTAAGTGACGGCATAGTGGTCGGTTTTGGAGCAGGCGATATCAGCGTGCAACTAAGGGGCGGCTACTAATGGATCTAAGCACTTTCAAGCCTCAAGATGAAAATGAAATTTTAAAAGAGATAAATGAAAAAGAGTTAAGCGAGGATGAAATTTCAAGCCTTATAAATTTAGGCAAAAAAGATATCATGATAGCGCTTGCAAGGGAGCAAAAGCTAAGTAGCGCCCAGATAAAAGATATGTTACCGAATGCCCCGTATATGGCTGTTTGCTTGCTAGTTGAAAAACAAGATATCAGTGAGGTTAAGGCTGAAATTTTAGACAAGATCAATCCTCATGCTGAGCTTTACAAAGAGCTTATCGCAAAATATAAAGGCGTGAAATGGTAAGAAATTTGATTCTAATTGCTGGCTTGATCGTACTTTTTGGAGCGATTTGGGCGATAAAAGATGAAAAGATCAGCAAAGGCATAAAAGCGCTCGTTAGCGCGGTGCTTGTAGCGATCTTTATTTGCGTCTATTTTTACGAAGAGAATTTATCAAAAAACGAGGACGCCATCTCAAAGCTAGTTAGTGATTTTAAGCAGGGCAAAACACTAAAATGTGGCGAATACAATGTAAGCTCTGAGAAATTTAACTACGAATTTGGTACAGCGTCATTTTTAGCTAAAAGAGAATTTAGCGATCTCTCAGGCGTGATAGTGCCGATAAAAAGTTGTGAACAATGACTGAAGAGATATTTTCAAAGCTAGATCTAGGCGAGTATCTGGATAAATTTCACTCCTTTTTAGCAAGGCAAAAACCGCTATTTTTACAAGGCGATAGCAAAATCCACTTTGAAAACATTAGCGAGCTTTCAAAGTATGACTTCAAGGCGCCAGACGAGATAAAAAAACTAGATGACGCGCTAATTAGACTTAGCAAGCAAGCGGTGCTTCACATCAGTGAAATTTATGAGTTTGCAAAGATTATTAAGTATTTTTCATATCTAAAAAAGCAAAAATTTGAAGGCAGACTTGGCGAGTGGATCGCAAAGGTAGAAATTCCTGAAGCGATGATCACTTTGGCAAACAGCTTTGATGAAAACGGCGAGTTTAGCGACAGCGTGGATGAGAGATTTTCTACGATAAAACAGGCATTTAACGAGAAAAAGCGCCAGATCGACGCTGAGCTTAAAAAGCTTATTTACTCAAAGCACATCACGCCCTATCTAGTCGATACCCAGACGCACTATATCAACTCGCAAGAGGCACTTTTGGTGCGTGGCGGCTTTAACCATGCCCTAAAAGGCACCGTGATCGCTAGAAGCTCAGGCGGCTACTTCTACGTCGCACCTGCAAGCACCGAGCGCCTAAAAAAAGAGCAAAGCGAGCTACTTGATAGAAAAGAGGAAATCATTTTTGAGCACTGCAAGAAATTTAGCCTGCAGATGAGCAAGAGCCTACTCTTTTTGAAATTTATAAATAATGCTTTTGATCAGTTTGACGCATATCAGGCGCGTGTAAATTTGGCTAGATCGCGTGACTATGAGTTTGTTTTGCCAAATGGCTCGCACGTTATCAAGCTTGAGAAATTTGCCCACCCAGCGCTTAAAAACCCAAAAAGCGTGAGCGTGGATTTTAGTAAAAAGGTACTTTTAATAACCGGCGTAAATGCTGGCGGTAAGTCGATGCTTTTAAAATCAATCATCTCAGCCACGCTACTTGCAAAATATTTACTACCTATGCGTATCGACGCAAACCGCTCGACGATCGGCTCTTTTAAAGAATTTGACGCTATTATAGAAGATCCGCAAAGTGTGAAAAACGACATCTCGACCTTTGCTGGCAGGATGGTGCATTTTGCAAAGCTTTTTACTAAAAAATCGATCATTATCGGCATTGACGAGATCGAGCTTGGCACCGATTTTGAGGAGGCTGCGAGCTTGTATGGCGTCATGATAGAGCGCCTCATCACTCAAGATATCAAAATGATCATCACGACCCACCACAAGCGCCTTGCGATGCTATTAGCTAAAAATCCAGAGGTTGAGCTAGTGGCGGCACTTTACGACGAGGCGGCTCAAAAGCCTAAATTTGAGTTTTTAAAAGGCACGATCGGCAAGTCTTACGCCTTTGAAACGGCGGCAAGATACGGCATATCTCAAAATTTAGTGGCTCAGGCAAAGAAAATTTACGGCGAAGATAAAGAGAATTTAAACGAGATCATCACAAAGACGCTAAATTTACAAACCAAGCTTGATGAGGGCATAAAAGAGGTCACGGCAAAAGAGGAGCGGCTGGAGCGCTTGCTTGAGGAGCAAAAAGAGCTAAAAGAGAAAAATGAGATCAAGCTAAATGCGACTATTTCAAAGCTTGAAAAAGAGTATTATGAAGCGATAAATGCGGCAAAAGCTGTTATAAATTTCAAGGATATAAAAGACAAGCAAAGGACGCTAAACGTGGCAAATGAGAAAAAAGCTGCCATCATTAAGCCTAAAAAAACTGAGCGCGAGAGCCTAAAAGTAGGCGATAGAGTGAAGTATGAAAATATCAAAGGCACGGTTTTAAGCATCTCTAAAAATGACGCTATGATCGAGTCAAATGGCATAAATTTACGTGTGCCACTTGAGCTTTTAAGAAAAAATGGCAACGAGGTAGTCTTGCCTAAAAAAGGCGGCGTAAATTTAAGTGTCGATAAGCCAAAAACGGCCTCACTCTCGATTGATCTGCACGGCATGAGAGCTGACGAGGCGATAGCAAAGCTTGATAAATTTATCTCAGATAGTCTTGTTATGGGGTTTGATGAGGTTAGCGTATTTCACGGCATCGGTACTGGCAAGCTTGCCTTTGCAGTTAAAAATTTCTTAAAAGAGCATCCAAGTGTGAAAGAATTTTTTGACGCACCGGCAAATCAAGGCGGATATGGAGCTAAAATAGTCAGGCTTTAACTTCTTCCTAAAAGTTAAAATTTATTTTAAGGTTGATATAATCAGAGCAAGTACACAAAATAAGGGAAGTAACTTTTGAGTAACAAGGACGAGCAAACGGGTAAAAATCTAAACATCACTAAAACGATTATAGGTTTAGTGTTTGTTTTGGGAAGTATTTTTTTAGTCGAAAACCTGGCAGTTTTTTATTTTAAATTTAATAATGCTTCTGCTGAAAATGGTTTTAATCTTCGAAAGAAAGTTGATTATTTGACATATCAATATGTTGATTATTTCAAAAATGTCAGCAAATATGATGTCGCAAATTTCCAATCTTATATTAACGATAGTGCTATGGGTGATGTTCTTTTATTAAAGGATGATAATAAAAATGGATACAAGGTCGTAGCGTCTTCAGATAAAAGAATAATAAATCAAGAGTTTAACGACAAAAGCTGTGGAAATATCTTTGCTCATAATTTCCAAAAAGATTATTTTTGGGCAAAAATTTTGCCAGAAAACGCTGCTCAAGTTTGTATGTTTGTACCGGTTGGAGAATATATATTAGGCTTTAAAGGAAAGGTCGATCAACGTATTACCGGTACGCATGATGAGTACTTTTTTGAGTGGCTTTTAAACAATATGGCTTTAACATTTATCTTAAGCTTCGTTGGTGCAATAGTTGCTTTGTCTACTTGTATATGGTACGCAGTCAAGTATATAAAAGAAAAAAATAACTATAACGCATTAAAAACAGATACTAAAAAACAGATAGAAGAGCTTGGAGAAAAGCTTTATATCGATCCGATGACTGGACTTTTAAATAAAACAGCATTGGTGCGTGATATTAATAGCTATGAAAATCCTAAAGTAGTGCTTATAGATATTGACGATTTTGGCAAGATGAATGACTTTTACGGTAAATTTGCATGTGACCAGATTTTGGTAAAGATGGCTGATTTGATCAGTGAATTTGCCAAAGATGAGAATATGAAGGCTTACTGTATAGAAGCAGATAGGTTTGCTCTGGTAGAAGATAGCGATAGCTTTATCGATAGATATGAAGATATGGTTGAAGATTTGATAGAAATTTTTAAAGGCCGTATGCTAAGTATAGTCGATGAAGATGGTAGAGAGATAGAAGGTATCGAGATACATAGTACAATAGGCTTTGCTCTTGATAGTGACCAAACACTAAGAAAAGCAACAATAGCGTTAAAAACAGCAAAAGAGCAAGATAAAGACTATGTTTGTTATTTCAAAGGGCTAAATCAAAAAGAGGAATACGCAACTCAAATAGAACGCTCTAAACTGATACAATACGCCACTATAAATAACAATATTGTTCCTTATTTTCAGCCGATAGTTAATGACCAAAAGGTACCTGTAAAATACGAATGCTTGATAAGACTTTTAGATAGAGGCGATGTTATATCACCAAATGTCTTTTTGGATATCTCAAAGCGTATTAAGCGTTATGCTGATCTTGAGAAACAACTCATTGTAAAGTGTTTTAAACAACTTGTAGAGGATAAGAATTTAGTACTTTCTATAAATTTAAGCAGTAGAGATATGATCGATGGTGATGTTAGCTCATTTGTTTTAAATTTATTAAACAAGCATAATGTTGCTGGTAGAGTAGTATTTGAGATCGTTGAAGATGAAGAGCTTAAAAATTTAGAGAGAGTTTCAAATTTTATCGAGCGTGTAAAAAGTATGGGCGCAAAGATCGCTATTGATGATTTTGGCTCAGGATATTCAAATTTTTCTTACATTATAAAGATCAAGCCTGACTACGTGAAGATCGATGGCTCTATTATAAAAGATATAGACATAAATAAAGATTCACACTCTATCGCAAGTGCGATCGTGGCATTTGCAAAAGACCTTGGTATAAAAACTATTGCTGAATATGTGCATTCAAAAGAGATATTTGAAATCTGTAAAGAGATCGGCGTAGATGAGTTCCAGGGCTTTTATTTTGGTGCACCAGAGCGTGCTGGCTCATAAGGTACTTAGTGGTAATTAGCTTTTTAAAAGAGCTTTTAAGCTTTCGCTCTATTACACCTAATAATGCTGGAAGCTTAGAATTTATCGCTAGATTTTTGCCTGATTTTGAGGCAAAATTTATAGAAAAAAACGGCACCAAAAATCTCATACTCTCTAAAATTTATGGTGATGGCGAGCATCTAGCTTTTGCTGGACACGTTGATGTCGTGCCTCCAGGTGATGGCTGGGATAGTGAGCCATTTACTCCACTAGAAAAAGATGGCTACATCTATGCAAGAGGCGCACAGGATATGAAAAGTGGCGTAGCTGCTTTTGTTTGTGCTGCTAAAGATGCGAAATTTGATGGGAAGCTAAGCCTCATATTAACAAGCGACGAAGAGGGCGATGGCACATATGGTACGCCTTTAGCACTTGAATATTTACGCGAAATAAATGATTTGCCAAAATTTTGCATAGTGGCTGAGCCAACTTGCGATAAAGAATTTGGTGATAGTATAAAAGTTGGTAGACGTGGCTCAATAAATGGCAAGATCGTGATAAAGGGCATTCAAGGGCACGTGGCATATCCTGAAAAGTGTGTAAATCCGGTAAATTTGATAGCTCCACTTTTAAATAAAATAGCTAATCACGATATGGACGCTGGGAGCGAGTTTTTTAGTCCAAGCAAGATCGTGGTAACTGATATTAGAGGCGGCATGCAAGTTTGCAACGTCACGCCAAGCGAGCTTAGCATAATGTTTAATGTGAGAAACTCAAATTTAACTGACATAAATGATGTTGAGAGCTATCTTAGAGAGGTCTTAAAAGCGCTTGATTACGAGCTTAGCATAAAACAAAGCTCAAAGAGATTTTTAACAAATAAAGATAGCAAAATCGTAAAAAATTTAATGGCTTCTGTCACAAAGATCACCGGAGTCACGCCAGTTCTAAATACAAAGGGCGGCACGAGCGATGCAAGGCACTTTGCTGAATTTGGTGTAGATGCGATAGAATTTGGCGTCATAAACGACCGCATACATGCTAAAAACGAACGAGTCAGCATCAGTGAAATCAATAAACTTTATGAAATTTTTAAAGATTTGATAGAAAATTTCAAAGAATAATATTCACAAATTTTCACTACACTAAAAACAAAAATACGAACCTTTTTCTAAGACAGCTTTTTAGCTGGTTGTGCTAAATTTTCTATTGGAATTTTTAAAAATAAAATTTGCAAAGGTTTACTATGAATAGCTCAAAAGTAGATATTGAAGAAAGACTAGAAAAAATACTAAAACGCGAAGTTGGCACATGCATTGTTTTAGACGGTGAATGGGGCGTAGGGAAAACAACTTTTTGGAAAAATTTTTCTGATACAAAATTTAATGAAAAATCTGTTTATGTCTCCTTGTTTGGCAAGGAAAGTATCCAAGAAATAAAGCAAGAGATAAGTTTAAAATTTTATAGAAAGAATAAAATTGTATCAAGGATATCAGAAAAATTTATTCCTACAGGTATTTTTAGTTTCTTTACAAAAAGATTTGCCGACAATAAAATTGCAGAATTTAGTTTAATTATGCTCGACTCCTTGTATACAGATAAGTACAAAGATGCAATAATCTGCTTTGATGACTTTGAAAGAATGTCTAATAAGATAAATTTAAAAGATGTTTTAGGATTGATTTCCGAATATAAAGAGCAGCAAAATTGTCATATAGTTATGATTTTAAATCGCTCAAAGATGACGGCTCTTGCTAATGAAGCACAAAAAGCAGATGATGAAAATTTAGAAGATAAAGAGCTCAAAAAAACTAGCCAAATAAAAGAGGATAAAACAGAACTAGAAAAAATTTTATCAGAATACAAAGATAAAATCATGGACTACGAATTTTATTACGATCCAACTCCACAGGAATCTTTTAGTGTCATATCAGACAAACTAGAGGAAGTTTACCGAGATGCGGCATTGCGGTATTTCGCAAAGCACGCCATAAATAATATTAGAGTGATGAGGCGAGCTATAAATGCTTTAAATGATTATTATCAATTTATAGAGAAGATGTTGCAAAATGATGGATTAATAAAAGAGGAGGTCATAAATCATATCATAGGAGTGTCAGTTGTAAATGCCATTGGTCTGTCTTCTAAGCTCGATGGATTTTTGTTTCGCAAAGATAAGAGCCAGACAGAGCTAAGAGATATGTTTGTTTTACTTATTGGTCATGAATTTGGTTATGAAATGTCACAAAATTCTCGCCGATTAATTAAAAATATATTTTCTTATGTAAAAAGGTCTATTGTAGATTATGAAGATCTTGAACAAATTATAAAGGATATAGTTAAGAAATATAATAATAAAACTATAAGAGAAAATATAAGAAGTGAATATTTTAATGGTGTATATAATCTGCAATATAAGAATTCTTACTTTGTAAATAATTTATTTGATTTATTGAAAAAAAATAAAGAAAACATATTAGACATCGTAGAGATTGGTTCGTTTTTATTGTATATAGAAAAATTGGAAGATTTTGATAAAAAGCATAAAAAAGAATATCGTAAATTTGCCTTCGAAGTATTATTAGAATATTTAAAATATATATTTGATAGCGAAAAATATGAAGATCCTGACATATGGATCATTATTGATAAAATGATAGAATTTGATCAGAAATTTAAAGATTTATATGATGAGTTTATGTATAAAAAAGAGCTTTTTAAAATATCTACTGCAGAAGGTATAATAGAAAATGTTTTTAAAAGCAAGAGTCGAGTTAAAAAAGAATCTTTGACAAAAATACCAGAAGAAAAATTAGAAGAATATTGTTGTAAAAATAATGATTTTGTATATAACGCAACAAAATTTATACGCTCTAATAGATATCCAGAAGCTGAAGATTTTAAAGGTAAAATTCAAAAAATATTTCAAAAGATATCAAAAAATGGAAATGAAAGCCAAAAACTACAAATGACTTTATTACTTGAGTTCTTAGAAAAAGAAAAGGGTAAGCCAAGCATGGAGTTACTTTAACTCACCCCAGTTTTTAGCGATATTTAGCGATGTTTTAAGCGGTACATTTAACGTGTAAATTTCCTCCATCGTCTTTTGTGTCGCCCTGCCAAATTCCTGTGCAAATTCGTCTTTTACTTCAAAGATCAGCTCATCGTGGATCTGAAGCAACATACTCGCTTTTTCATCTAAATTTGCTCTAACTTTTACCATCGCCATCTTGACAAGATCTGCTGCAGAGCCTTGAAAGACCGTATTTACCGCCTCGCGCTCAAACATCGCTATCTGCATAGGTGTGGCACTTTTAAAGTCAAAGTAGCGCCTCCTGCCAAGTAACGTCTGCACAAAGCCGTCATTTTTGGCTGAAATTTTTATGCTCTCCAAAAAGTCTTTGATCGTCGCAAACGCCTTAAAATAGCGCTCTATATACTCTTTTGCCTCGGCCCTAGTGATATTTACTTGATTTGCCAGCTTGCTTGAGCCCATGCCGTAAATGAGCCCAAAATTTATACTCTTTGCCACGGCTCTATTTTGCCCATCACTACTACCAAATATGCTAATAGCCGTCCTTGCGTGGATATCCTCGTCATTTTTAAACGCCGTAAGCAGCGCAGGATCTTGACTAAAGTGAGCTAGCAGCCTAAGCTCGATCTGGCTGTAGTCAAGCCCCACAAAACTATATCCCTCGCGCGCTTCAAAGCACTCTCTGACGTCCTTTGCGAGGCTGCCACGAGCTGGGATATTTTGTAAATTTGGATTTTTACTTGAAAGCCTGCCAGTACTCGTGCCAGTTTGCAAAAAGCTCGTGTAAATTCGTGAGCCCTCATCCTTTTTCGCAAGCGCTAAAAGTGGCTCGCAGTAGGTGCTTTGTAGTTTATATAGCTCGCGGTAAGCTAAAATTTTCTCAATCACCGGATGAGCATCTATGAGTTCAGCTAGCACGCTCTCATCGGTACTATAGCCTGTTTTTGTCTTCTTTTTGGTTGGAAGCTTTAAGTGCTCAAAAAGTATGACGCCAAGCTGTTTTACTGAGTTTATGTTGAAATTTTCGCCGCTTAGCTCGTAAATTTCACTTGTTAGTGCTTTTAGTTTGGTGTCGTTTTCAAGGATAAGCTTTTGCATTTTGGCTTCATTTATCTTGATGCCGTTTTGCTCCATATCAAAGAGCGTGAGGATGAAAGGAAACTCGTGTGTATCGGCAAGGGTAAGTAAATTTTTATCAAGCGTGTTTAAAAAAGTTTTATAAAACTTAAGCGTTATCCAAGCGTCCTCACTCGCGTATTTGGCGGCATTTTCTAGCGGCACATCGCCAAAAGTTTGCCCCTTTTTGACCACATCTTCAAATTTTATCGTGTCGTAGTCATAAAGTCTCTTTGCCAGTGCGTCCATGCCGACACTCGAGTTTGGATCGCTAAGCCAAGCAAGGATCATTGTGTCTTTAAAATTTGCTGGAGGATTTAGACCTAGGTTATTTTTAACTATCTCAAAGTCATACTTTAAATTTTGTCCGATTACGCAGCCTTTGTAAATTTGCCCTATCGCCCAAGTGGCAAATTTTAGGCTAATTTGCTGTGGTACACCAAGGTAGTTGTGAGCTACCGGCACGTAGTAGGCGTCCTCGTCGTTAAAGCAAAAGCTAAATCCAACGATCTTTGCGCTCTTGCTATCAACGCCAGTGGTCTCAGTGTCAAAAGCGACGATAGTCTCTGGTGTGACGTCTGATAAGAGCTTTTCAATGCTAGCTTCATCAAGGAGTAAATTTGCTCTAAAGCCAAGTTTAAATTCAGCATTTTCCTCTTTTTGCAAGCTCTTAAGAAGCCTATTTAGATCGTACTCTTTTAAAATTTCTGAGATATTTATCAAAGGATTTTGCTCGGGAAATTTAGAATGCTCAAGATCAAATGAACTAACTGCGTCATCAAATAAAGTGGCTAGCTTTTTGCTCAAAAATGCCTCGTCTTTTGCGGCGGCAAGCATATTTTTAGTGCGCTCGTTTCTAAGAAGGGCTAAATTTTCATAAATTCCCTCTAAGTTTCCGTACTCAGCTAAAAGCTTTTTAGCCCCCACTGCACCGATACCTTTGACACCTGGGATGTTGTCCGAGCTATCGCCTGCGATTGCTAGAAAGTCCCTTACCTGTGCTGGATAAACTCCATATTTTTCAAAGCAGCTTGCACTATCATGATCGATCTTGCTTTGTGGGCTGTAGATGCTCACCTTACCGTCCTCTATGAGCTGGTAAAGGTCCTTATCATGCGTAACGATGCGCACAAATATATCTTTATCTTTGCAAAATTTAACCGCACTTGCGATGATGTCATCGGCCTCGTAGCCCTCGCGGCTAAGGCTGTAAAGTCCCATTTTTTCTATCATATCTATGCAAACTGGAAGCTGTTCTTTTAGTTGAGCTGGCGGCTCGTTTCTATTGGCTTTATAATCACCTAAAATTTCGTGACGTAAGGTCTTGCCCTTACTATCAAGAGCAAAGATGAGGTAGTCGCTTTGGTATTCATCCTTGAGGCTTGCTATAAAATTTGCAAAGCCACTAATCATACCGCTTGGTTTGCCTTCTCTGTTTTTAAGTCCGCTCATGGCGTAGTAGAGCCTAAAAAAGAAACCAAAAGTGTCAATAATCGTAAGTGTTTTCATTTTTATCCTTTATGTAATTTTATGAAATTTAGGCAAAAAATAGGCTGATTTATAAAAATTTTTGATATTATGGCGGACATTGCAAATAAAAAATCACAAAAATAAAAAGCTTTGAGGTCATGAAAAAAATAGTTTTTTTACGTATCAATCCAAATGCAGTCGGTGGTGCCGAACGCTATTTAAGAAGGCTTACTAAAGCCCTAAAAGACGTAGGTATAGATACATCTATACGCTCATATCTAGGAGAGGCTAGGATCTCGTCATGGAAAAAGGCTTTGAGATTTAACGCACAGGTAAAACGCCAGAAACAAAACGATGAGATATATTTTAGCTTAGAGCGAGTGAGCTGCGCAGATATTTATAGAGCAGGGGATGGCGTGCATAAAATTTATCGTGCTACAAAGCCATTTTGGTGGGTTAATCCTCTAAATTTTGTCTATCCATATCTAGAAAAACGTTGCTTTAAAAATTCTAAAAAGATAATCGCAAATTCAAACTACATAAAAGAGCAAATCATCTCAGCTTACGGTGTCGATGAGTCAAAGATCGTTACCATTTACAACGGTATAAATTTGCCACAAAAGGTAGAAAAAGGTGAAGCAAAACTTAGCGTATGCGAAGAATTTGGACTCGATTACAATTTACCAATTGTGCTTTTTGTCGGAAATGGCTTTAAAAGAAAAGGGGCAAAGGACTTTTTGCTTCTTGTCTCAAAGCTAAAAACGCCAGTAAATGCGCTAATAGTAGGCAAAGATAAAAATTTAAATTCATATAAGAAGCTAGCAAAAAAGCTAAAGATAAATGCATTTTTTACAGGTGAGCAAAAAATGACTGCAAAATTTTATGAAGCAAGTGATATTTTTATATTTCCAACACACTATGAGCCATTTTCAAATGTCGTTTTAGAGGCGCTTAGCTTTAAAAATATTGTCTTTACAACGGCTCAAAACGGGGCAGCTGAAATTTTAGAAAATCGTTTTATCATGCGTGAACCAAATGATGAAAGTATACTAGAGCTAGTGGAGCAGGTGCTTAATGATAATGAGATGATGAGAGAGCTGCAAGAGGAGTCATTTTTACTTTCGCAAAAATTTAGTATAGAAGAAAATGCAAGCAAAACTCTTGAAATCATAAACGAAGTGCTAAATTTGGAACAAAAGTGAGAGTTTTTATAGAGCTTCCAACTTGGCTTGGAGATGCTGTGATGGCGAGCGCAGCGATAGAAAATTTAAGTAAAAATGCTAAAAATATTGTATTTTTTGGCTCTTACGTGGCCTGTGAGCTTTATAAATCACATCCAAAGTGCGAAAAAGTAGTCATTGACGATAGTAAAAAGCAAAACTCAAGATATTTAAGTCTTATAAAAACGGCTAGCAAGCTTGGAAAATTTGATATCGCTATTAGTTTTAGAAGCTCATTTGCTAGTAAATTTTTGCTATTTTTTCTAAAAGCAACGCAAAAATTTTGCTTTAAAAAGAGTAGCGAGAGCTTGCATCAGGTGCAGAAATATCTAAATTTCATAAAGCAAAGCCTAAATTTAAAAGAAATTTTAAACGAGCTAAAGATTTACTATGAAGCTAAAAAAAGTGAGCAAAAGCTCCTTGTTCTAAATCCAGGTGCTAGCTACGGAAGTGCCAAAAGGTGGTATCCGCACTATTTTGCAGAGGTTGCACTGCACTTTAAAGATGAATTTGATGTAAAGATTACTGGCTCAAAAGCCGAGCTTGAGATCTGCAATGAAATCGAGCAAATACTCTTGCAAAATGGTATGAAATGTGAAAATTTAGCTGGAAAAACGAGCATAAAAGAGCTTTGTGAGGTTATAGGCTCTATAAAAAATGGTATCTTTTTGACAAACGATAGTGGTCCTATGCATATCGCAGCTGCCTATAAAGTGCCACTTGTGGCTCTTTTTGGACCGACTAAATTTAAAGAGACTAGCCCATGGCAAGACGAAAGTGCAAAGATAGTGCACTTAAATTTAGAGTGTATGCCATGCATGAAGCGAGTATGCCCTATAAAAACACATGCCTGCATGAAGGAGCTTACGCCAAAAATAGTCATTGCTGAAATAGAGCTGCTAAGAAAAAAATTAAATTTTTGAATTTCTAAACATAATTAAATATATACATACAAAATTAAAAATTTTAGTTTTTATTTGATTACATTTTTACTAAACATTTGACATTGGTTATCAATATAGCTATAATCACGCAAAAATTTTTACTAAGAAGGTATTATGGAGCTAATTAAACATCACATTGATCATGTAATTATTGCGATTTTAGGTATTATGAGTTTTTTTGTACTTTGGTATACGATTGAGCGTATTATTTTTTATTCACGCGTTGATATAAAAGGCTATAAAAGTATCGAATCGCTTGAAGAAGCACTAACCAAAAATTTAACCACACTTTATATTATCTACTCAAATGCACCATATGTAGGACTTCTTGGTACAGTTGCTGGCATTATGATCACATTTTATGATATGGGTATGGCAGGCGGAATCGATACTAAAAGCATAATGGTCGGCCTCTCTCTTGCACTAAAAGCAACTGCTTTTGGACTACTTGTGGCGATACCGACTTTGATGATTTACAATGGTTTTGTTAGGAAAGTAGATGTAATGCTAAATAGATACAAGGCTGAAAATGCGTCTAAATAAAAAAGATGGGTTAAATATTGTCCCATTTATTGATATTATGCTTGTTTTGCTTGCTATCGTGCTTAGTATTTCGACTTTTATTGCTCAAGGCAAGATAGCTATTGATCTTCCAAGTGCAAACAGTGCTGAGCAAAGTAAAGAGGACGATAAAAAGGTAAGCGTAGTAATTGATAAGGATAATAAATTTTTTATAGATGATGTAGAAATTTCTGAGAACGAACTCAAAGATAAGCTAAATGCGGTTGATATAAAGACATTGATCGAACTAAAAAGCGATAAAAATTCGAAATTTGATAGCTTTGTCAAAGTAATTGATATATTAAAAGAGAAGGGCCACGAAAATTTTGCAATCCAAACAATCTCTGAATAAAATTTCAAATTACAGTGGCTTAGCTGTTTCACTTATAGTGCATGGAGCGGCAGTATATTTTTTGCTTTCACATGATTTTGATGAGATAAAAATAGGTGAGCAAAAACCGATAAAAATAGCTCTTAATTCATTTACTCCAGTACCACAAGTCTCAGCACCTCAAATAGCGGAGCAAATGCTTATACCAGAGCCAACTCCACCAGCTCCACCGCCACCACCAGAGCCACCAAAACCTGAGCCAAAGCCAGAACCAAAACCTGAACCTAAAAAGGTGGAGAAACCAAAGCGTGAAATAAAAAAGGTAGAGCCTAAAAAAGAGAAAAAAATAGAGCCCAAGCCTGAACCGGTAATTGCTCAGCCAGTGCAGCCTATTGTACCGCCAGCTAGTGTAAATACAAATTTACCAGCCAATAACAAGTCTATCGCTGCAGCCCCAGTTCAAAATGTAACACCTGAGCTAAATTTATCAAATTCGCAAGGTGATGAAGATTTTATGAAGGTTATAATCGCAGTTAAGAGGCATAAAAGTTACCCAAATAATGCTAGACGTATGAAGCATCAAGGTGTTGTAGAAGTTAGGTTTTTACTCAAGCAAGACGGCAGCATAGATGAACTTAAAGTTAGTAAAAGCTCTGGTTTTGAGTCGCTTGATAATGGTGCTTTAGAAAATATTCAAAGAGCAAGCTCTGAGTTTCCAAAGCCTAAGCAAGATCGTTACCTTCGATTCCCTATTTCGTATACATTAAAATAAATTACAAGCTTACTTTAAGCTCGTAATTTATTAGAATTTCTTTTTATATTTTAAATCAAAATAGAAAAACATAACTTATTTTATTTAAAAAGCGTGTATTTTAAACTTGCTTTAAATATTAAACATGTATAATCTGACTTTCTTTAACGAGTGGTTGGATAGCTCAGTCGGTAGAGCAGCAGACTGAAAATCTGCGTGTCGGCAGTTCGATTCTGCCTCTAACCACCATTAACCTTTCCTTAAACATTAATCATTTTTTTCTTGGTTCTATTAAATTTCGCATTTACAAGACTTCTAGGTTATTTATAAAATTTAAATAAATTTTTTATTATTAATAAATTTAAAATATAACAATGCTATTTTCATTTTATATATTCTAAGACAAATAAAAATTTCAAGATCAAATAAAAAATTTGTAAGAGATAACCTTATAAATTTTATCCTAAATAAGCCTTATTAATCAAAATGTTATATTTGTATCAAATCATCCTTAAAATATAAGTTTAATCTAAATCCATAAGAGATATAATCTTGATTAAATTTATATTAACTTAGGAGGTTTCATGGATTTTCTCATGAATTTAGGTGAAGGCATGCAGTTTGCTATCCAGCTTCTCATTGTCCTTATCTGTTTGTTCTACGGAGCTAAAAAAGGCGGTATCGCACTTGGTATGCTAGGCGGTATCGGTCTTATAGTTCTTGTTTTTGGATTTAATATCGAGCCTGGTAAGCCAGCAATTGATGTTATGTTAACTATCCTCGCTGTTGTTGTGGCAAGTGCTACGCTTCAAGCTAGTGGTGGTCTTGATGTTATGCTCCAAATAGCAGAAACTATACTTAGAAAAAATCCAAAATATGTAAGTATCTTGGCTCCATTTGTAACATGTACGCTTACTATTTTATGCGGTACTGGACACGTTGTTTATACTGTGCTTCCTATCGTTTATGATATCGCTATCAAAAATGGTATCCGCCCAGAGCGACCAATGGCAGCAAGCTCAATAGCTTCACAAATGGGCATCATAGCAAGTCCAGTTTCAGTTGCTGTTGTAACTCTTACAAGCTTTCTTATTAATGCTAAAACTCACCTAGCTGGCTTTGATGGGTATTTAGATCTTTTAAAGATTACGATTCCATCAACATTTTGTGGCGTTTTAGCAGTAGGAATTTTTAGCTGGTTTAGAGGCAAAGATCTTGACAAAGACGAGGTATTTCAAGCAAAGCTTCAAGATCCTGAGTTTAAAAAATATGTTTATGGTGATAGTGCGACGCTTTTAGGCAAAAAGCTTCCTGGCTATCAATGGGCTGCGATGTGGATATTTTTAGGCTCTATTCTTGTAGTTGCACTTCTTGGATATTTTAAAGATCTTCGCCCAAGCTGGACTACTTACAAAGACGCAACAGTCGTTCAAGTAATAGCTAACCTTCCAACTGAACAAAAAGTCTTAAAAACTTTAAAAATAAAAGATGCTAGCATCCAAACAGAGGCGGCTGAGCTAAAAGTAGCAAACGATAAGCTAAATGCCAATCAAAAAGCTCAATCAGTCAAAATCATCGGCAAAGATGCAAATCAAACTCTTACTCGCACAGCTGATGGCGCAGTAACATATATAAATGAAAAAGGTGCAAAAGAAGAATTTCAAGGTGCTTACATCAATATAAGTAACAAACAAGCATCTTCAAAAAGCCTAAGTATGGTTCATGTTATCCAAATTTTCATGCTTTTAACTGGCGCTATCATTTTAATCTTTACACCAACAGATGCTAGCAAGATCGGTAAAAACGAGATATTTAGATCAGGTATGATCGCTCTTGTTGCAGTTTTTGGTATCTCTTGGATGGCTGAGACTATGTTTGCAGTGCACACTCCGATGATGAAAGAGGCGCTAGGAAGCATCGTAAAAGAGCACCCTTGGACTTATGCGGTTATGCTTTTGATTATCTCAAAATTTGTAAATTCTCAAGCTGCAGCCTTGGTTGCATTTGTGCCATTAGCATTAAATATCGATGTTAATCCTGCTATCATTCTAGCCTTTGCGCCAGCTTGCTACGGATACTACATCCTACCAACATATCCAAGCGACCTTGCGGCTATTCAGTTTGATAGAAGCGGTACGACACATATTGGTAAATTTGTTATCAATCACAGCTTTATCATTCCGGGTCTTATTGGCGTTATATCCTCTTGTATATTTGGCTATATTTTTGCAACTGCTTTTGGATATCTATAATAGATAAATTCTCTTGCTACTAGTAATTTCTAGTAGCAAGAGCAGAATTTATCAAAGCTTATCTTTAAATTTTTGTTTATTGCTCATATAAACGAAGCTTAGCACTTCGGCCACGGCTCTAAAAAGATGTGCTGGTATCGTATCATCGACTTCACAAATTTTATAAAGCTCTCTTGCGAGTGGTGGGTTTTCATAAATTTGCACACCATTTTCAACGGCTATTTTTTTGATTTGTAGTGCTAAAAAATCAACACCTTTGGCAAGTATTATCGGCGCCTCGTCGCGACTTTTATCATATCTTATCGCCACTGCATAGTGAGTAGGGTTTGTGATGACTACGTCAGCTTGTGGGATATTTTGCATCATTCGACGCTTGGCTGCACGCATTTGCGCTTGACGAATTCTGCCTTTTACCTGAGGATCTCCTTCCATTTGCTTATACTCATCTTTTATCTCTTGCTTGCTCATACGAAGGTCTTTAAAATATTGAAAACGCACAATAAGAAGGTCGATAAGTCCGATCACGAAAAGTATAAAAAGCATGACACTAACAAGAATGATGAGCTTTTCTTTTAGCCAAGCAAGCTGATCAAACATAGAGAAAAAGATCGTGTGTGGTAGCTCCTTTATAAACTGCAAGAAAAAATAAAATCCAACTCCAAAGACGATGCTAACTTTTAGCACGATTTTGATGCTATCTATCACTTTTTTCATCGAGAATAAATTTTTTAGTCCCTTTAGTGGATTTATCTTGCCAAAATTTGGCATTATAGGCTTTGTGGTAAAGATAAATCCAAACTGCATTACATTTGCGATGACACCAGCGATCGCCACACAGATACAAACTGGAAGTATCATAAGAAGCGACCTTGCAAAGGTATTTACGACGATTAGTTTCACTGTCGGTAAGGTCAGTGGCTGACCGATAAATTTTGAGTAGTAGATATAAAGTGAGATGATCTGTTCTTTCATAAAATTTAGAATTGCAAGTAGTACGCCAATAGCAATAACTAGGGTCACGAACCCAGCTAGGTCCTGACTTTTGGGAACGTTGCCGTCCTTTTTGGCATCTTCTATCTTTTTGGGGGTCGCTTCTTCGGTTTTTTCCTGATCTTCGCCTGCCATTATTATCCTGAGTTTGGTTAAATTTTGGCGATTATATCTAAAGCGAGGTTAAATTGAAGTATTTCTTATGTAGTCAAGCTATAGTAAATCTTATACAAAGTAGACTAATAATTAATACTATTCAATAAAAATAAATAAGATATATCTTATCTTGAATAACTAAAACTACTTAAAAATAATTTCTAATAAATAATAAAATTTATTTATATTTAACTATAAAACATTATAATTATGATCTAACTCTATTTTTAAAGGAGCATTTAATGAAAATTAAGTCAGTTTTGTTGGGTTTGGTTGCGTTAGCGACGGCGCTAAACGCTCAAAATTTGATCCAAGACGCGCTAGATGCGGGTCTAGTCGCTATCCCTAGCGATCCAAAGGCGCTAACCAAAGCGATAAACGAAGCTTCTCCGGATGCTGAGAAATATCCAACCACTATGGCTGCATATGAGCTTGGTAAGAGGCTTTATTTTGATCCGAGATTATCAAAATCTGGCATTATTAGCTGTAACACCTGTCACAACTTAGGCCTAGGCGGAGCAGACGGCGTACCCGCATCTACCGGCCACAAATGGACTCCAAACCCTCATCACGTAAATGCCCCGACGGTTTACAATTCGGTATTTAACTCGGTGCAGTTTTGGGACGGACGCGCCGCCCACCTAGCCGCTCAGGCTGCCGGCCCGATGACTGCGATGCCGGAGATGGCTTCTACTCCGGAGCTCGTCGAGCAAAGGCTAAAATCGATCCCTGCGTATGTGAGCGAGTTTAAGGCTGCGTTTAATAGCGACGTGAGCTTTGAGCTTGTAACGACGGCCATAGGTATCTTTGAAAGAACGCTCGTAACTCCGTCTAGATTCGATAAGTTTTTAGAAGGCGACGAGGCTGCGCTAAACGGCGCTGAGAAAAAAGGCCTAAAAACCTTCATCGATAAAGGTTGCGCTACATGCCATAACGGCATAAATTTGGGCGGTACTTTACAGCCGTTTGAGGTTGCGGGCAAATACGAATTTGCAAATTTAGGCGACTTTAAAGGCGATGCAAACGGCCTAGTAAAAGCACCTACGCTACGCAATATCGAGCTAACGGCTCCGTATTTCCACAACGGTGCGGTTTGGTCGCTAAAAGATGCCGTCAAAATGATGGGTAGCGTACAGCTAGGTATCGAGATAAACGATAAAGAAGCCGCCGATATCGTGACGTTTTTAAATTCGCTAACAGGCAAAATGCCTAAAGTTGAATATCCGTCATTCCCTGCATCTACCGAAAAGACCCCAAAACCGGAACTTGACTACTAAGCTAAACAAAAAGGCGGATAAATTTCCGCCTCATTCAACTTAAATTTATAAATTTTTGGGTATTATCCGTCTCTTACAACCAACAAAGTTCCCCAAGTCTTTTGAAATCCAAAAGCGCTTTTTGGTCTTACCAAATTTAGAAAGGTAGAGTATGTCAAAATACGCTATATTTAAGCACGGCGGCAAGCAGTATCGCGTTAGCGAAGGCGAGTATCTTAAGCTTGACCACTTCAGTGCTGAAGCAAAATCATCAGTCGAGATTACGGACGTTTTGTGCGTAAACGACGGTGAAGTAAAGGTAGGCGCGCCGTTCGTAAAGGGTGCGAAAGTCGTTCTTGAAGTCGTAAACGAGGGCAAGGATAAAAAAGTCGTTATTTACAAAAAACGCAGACGCAAAGACTCAAAACTAAAACGCGGTTTTAGAAGACAGTTTACGCGCGTAAAAGTCGTAAGTATCGCAGCTTAAGGAGATAAGAAATGGCACACAAAAAAGGTCAAGGCTCAACTCAGAATAACCGAGATTCCATCGGACGACGCTTAGGCGTTAAAAAATTCGGCGGCGAATTTGTTCGCGCGGGCAACATCATCATCCGCCAGCGCGGTACCGCTACTCACGCGGGCAGCAACGTCGGTCTAGGCAAAGATCACACGATTTTCGCGCTAATCGACGGTTTCGTTAAATTCGAAAGACTAGATAAAAATAGAAAAAAAGTTTCAGTTTATCCTGCTGCGTAATCCTTGGGGCGAAAGCCCCTTTTTCTTTTAAATCCACTCAAAAATTTAATTTATCTTTTCTAATTCTTTGATTATTTTTCTAGCTCTATTTTTCCAAGTATTTTCACTTATGCTTTCATAAGCATTTTTTGAAATTTTATTTAGCTCATCATTACTTAATGTCTTTATATAGTTAAATTTTTCTTCTAAACTTTTTTCATCTCCTGCTTCGTACAAGAAACCATTTTCGCCATCTTTTACTATTTCAGCAACTGGCGGAAAATTTGGAGCTAAGACAACGTTTGAGTTTGCCATATACTCAAAAAGCTTTAGTGGAGTACTATAAAGAGAATAAGCACTTTTTACACTAGGTATTATCAAAATTGTATTGTTTTCAATGAGGCTTTTTACAACCTCATTTTGAGGCAACACCCCTTCAAAGCATACTAGATCTTCGATCTTTCTTTCTTTAAGAGTATTTTTTAAATTTATAAAACTATTTCCACTATTCTTACCATACAGCTCGAGTTTTATCCTAGTTTTTAAAGCAAAATCCAGCATCAAATCAAGGCCTTTCCATAACAAGAATGAGCCATAATAGTTTATACTTGAAAAATCAAAATCTTTCTTCTTAAAATCATAATCTTGTTTGCAGCCATTATAAACAACTGCCGAATTTGTTATTTGTAAGTCAAAAAATTTTCTAAGTTCATTTAATGTGCTGATATTGTGCGAAAAGATAAAATCAGCATTTTTTAGTATCTCTTTTTCCATATTATAAAGTGCTTTGTTGCCCAAGGTAAAGCACTCATGCGCTTCAAATACAACCTTTTGATTTGATATTTTATTTTCTAGTAAAAATTTAGCTATCTTTAAATGTCTTGTGTAAAATATTGCATCTTTATTTGAGTTATTATTTATTATTTTTTTTAGAAAAAAGTTAAAGATTTTATTACTTTTTAAAAATAAAATTTTTTTTCTTACAAACAATATGTCATTAGCTTTTAACTTTAAAGCAAATTTCTCATTTACCTCATTTAAATTTAAAGGAGTCTGTGGTAAGACTAACTTAGCATCATAGATATTACTAATCTCAAAAAATGTATTTAGAATTGCTATCTCTCTTGCATTACCTTGCGGAATTTGTTCTGGATATATGTAAAATAGTTTCATAAATCACTCCTTGTCTTTGCACAAAACACTATAAAAAGACCAAGCATTACATAAAGATGAGTAAAGTATATGGTCTCAAATAGTCCCCTAAATATATAAGTGCAAAGTATGCTTCCAAATATTGCTATATAAAATTTGTTGTTTGACAAATACCTTTTAAAGGCAACAAAAAGCATATAAAAAACAAGCGCAACAAAAAAAGCAGTACCTACTACACCGTAATGATAATACTGACCAATAAATACTGGCTCGTCATGATGTGGGTACTTGGTTCCGTCAGCACCTATACCAGTTGGACCAAGGTCGTCATTGTTAATATTTTTATCATTTAAAAATTTAGTATATTGCTTACCACCAAAACCTATGCCTATATAAGCTCTATCAGAGCTAAAAAGAAGCGGTAATCTTTTTGTTAAAATATCTACTCTACCAGAAGTATAAAATCCTTGCGCAACTTTTAACTGCAAAAGCGTGGAGTTATAGTAGACGCAAGCAGAGGCAGCAAGTAAAATTAAGCAAATTATTATAAATTTTTTATTAAAAAGATCAATTTTTTCTTTCTTAGATGTTAAAATCAACATTGCTACTAAGCTCAAAGCAAGTGCAAGCCATGAGCCTCTTGCTCCTGTAAGCAAAATAAAAATTAAGCCAATGATGATATTAAAAATAGTAATAAAAAATTTATAAAAATTACTTTTTATATAAAATAGTGATATCAAAGAAAAAATGAATAAATTATCAAAAAAACTCGAATAAAATCTATCGATAGGTTGAATCAATTGATTTTTTGTATTTCTTAAATTTAAAAGCGTTCCTTCTTCTATTCCTTTTATAAAAAAATGTAAATTGTCTAAACTTAAAGCTATAACCATGGCAAAAAACAACCATTTTGAATTTTTATAACTACCATCATGCCAAAGAAAAATAACAAAAATAAATACAAAAGCTCGTTTAAATTCACCAAATGCTGAAAAAAATGCATTCTGGGTAGTGTCATAAGGAAAAATTGATATTCCAAAAACATATAAATTTAGTAAAATAAAAAGCAGCAATATAGTTTTATTATTCTTTATATTATTTTTTATATTTTCTAATGTATTTTTAGTGTTAATAATAAAAAGAATCATAGTTGAAAATAGAGCCAAATATATACCTAAATTCTTCACAGCAGTAATATGTTCGTTATATTGACCTATCAAAAAAAGAGATAAAAAAAATAAAATAGCTCTTTTTAAAAATATTATTAATTTTGGCTTATTTTGAATTATCATTTAAAACTTCTTTATAAATTGTTTGTACATCATTAGTAATTTTATCCCAGGAAAAATTCTCTTCACAAATTTTTCTAGCATTTGTAATAATTTTTAATTTGTCCGAATCCTTTAAATTTAAAATATACTCCTTTATATTTTTAGCAAAATTCTCAAACTCAAAAAGCTTACAATTTTCACCATCCAGCATATACTCTTTACTACCACCACCTGCTCTTGCTATAACAAAACTCTCACAGCTCATGGCCTCTATGCCAACCATGCAAAACGACTCTTTGTCATTTAAAGGGATGATTGTAAAGTCAAAGTCATTATATGCGGCGTGAACTTTATCTGGTGAGATATTGTCAAGAAATTCTATATTGTTTAGATTGTATTCTTTTATCTTTTTAACAAGACTTTTGTAGTATTCATAATTATCTTTTCTTTTAATTATTTCACCTATTATTTTAAAATTGTACTCAGATAAATTTTTAAATTCTCTTGCTAGTTCAATCATGTATTCAACATTTTTTTGGCTAACTATTCTTCCCACAAAACCAATAATAATTTTTTTATCTTTTTTAAAATTTATTTTTTTAAATTTATCTATATCTACACCATTTTTTATAACTTTATAAATTTTTGCATTTGGTAGACCTTCAAAATTCTTCATAAGAAAATCACTACAAGTTATAACGGCATCAAGCTTATCAAAATTTTTATTTTTAAAATCATAAAAATTATGCAGGTGAAGGATCACTTTTATATCTTTATTCCAAGTTTTTATCTTTTTTGCTAACTTCTCTACACCATTATGATAGTTTTGAAAATGCACAATATCAGGATTTATTTTTTTTATCTCATTGAAAACTCTATCATTATAAGAGTAGACGTCCCATCCTAATATTTTTTGAAAAATTCTTTTATAAATTTTTGAAAGGCGAATCCTATGATGATAAACACCATCCCTATATTCTTTTAAAGGTAAAAACTCATCATCTATGCAAATAGTGTGAGGTTCATAAAACCAGAGCCTCTTTGCTACTTCATTTGTCCAAGTCTGAACAGCAGCACCCTTGAGTGGGGGTATGGCATAAAAATTACTTACATAAGCTACTTTTTTCATAATTCAACCAGTTCCTGTGCAAATTTTGACCACTCGTACATGTCTTTTATGCTCTCTCTTGGTCTTAAATTTTCTATATTTTCTAGCGTTAAATTTATCTTTTCTATCATGTCGCTTTCATCAGAAATTTTAAATTTATACCCATTTACTCCATCTTTTATTATTTCTTTCATGCCACCATTTATGCTAACTACACAAGGTTTATTGGCAGACAAGGCTTCAATTACGGTTATGCCAAAAGCCTCATGACCAATGCTTGGCTGTAGATAGATGTCGCAGGCGTTATAATACTGATTTAACTCATCATGCCTGATAGCACCGATAAAAATAACCTTTTGGCTTACATTAAGTTTGGTTGCTAGCTCTCTTAGACTTTGTAAATTTTCACCATCGCCAACAAGCATAAATTTAGCGTTTTTGATCTTATCTATATTTTTCACCATCATGCCAAAGCCTTTCCAGCCAACTACTCTACCAACGCTTCCTATCAAAATTTCATCACTCTTTACGTCAAATTTTTCTCTTATTTTTTCTTTTAGTGATGCATCTGGATAAAACTTCTCTTTATCTACACCGTTATAAACCACTTTTATCTCTCTGTCATATCTTTTTCGTAAAATGTCTGCATTTGCGTCACTCACACTAATGATCTTATCAATAAATTTAACAAAAAAGCGATCAAAAAAATAAAAATCCTCTCCACCACTTACAAATATAGTCTTTAAATTTTTATCATGTTTTTTAAGTAGGTATGCTACAAAAAAATCAAATGGTTTATGCACAACTAAAATATCAAATTTCTCAGACTCTAAAAATTTTCTAGCATTAAAATAAAAACTAACTCTCTCAACAAATTTCCTAAATCTATTGCCTAGTTTTAAAACCTTCTCTCTTGGATAAAAGTCAAACATTTTTAGATCAATATTGCTTTCTTTTAAAAAGGCTGGTACAAATTTACCTTGTCCAGTACAAATAGTGACTTTATGGTCTTGCACAAGCTCTTTAGCCACAGAATAATAAAAAGTCTCAACACCACCTATTTTTAATGCAGTTGTTACATTGTAAAGCAGAATTTGCAAAATTTTATTCCTTGAATTGGTTTTGGACTAATTCTATCATAAAAGCAGCTTTCACATTGATGAGATTTATTAAAAAACAAATTTTAATTATTTAAAAGATATAATCCAGCCCAAATTTAAAAATAAAAAATAGATAAATTTAAGGTAAAAAATGTTTATAGATAGTGCAAAATTGACTCTAAGTTCGGGGCATGGTGGAGCTGGAGCTGTGAGTTTTCGCCGTGAAAAACACGTCATTTTAGGTGGTCCTGATGGCGGAGATGGCGGAGATGGCGGAGATGTTTATTTTGTTTGTGACAACAATACCCATACTTTAGCAAACTATAAGGGTAAAAGAGCCATGAAGGCTGGCAATGGTGAAGCTGGCATGGGCAAGCGAATGACTGGCAAAAAGGGCGAAAATTTAGAACTCATAGTCCCTCCTGGCACAGCTGTTTATGACGCACAGACAAATGAACTACTCTGTGATATAGTTAGTGAGGGTCAAAAGACGCTATTTTTAAAGGGCGGTAAAGGCGGACTCGGAAATTTTCACTTTAAAAGCTCTATCAACCAAGCTCCAGAATACGCACAAAAAGGTATGCCTGAAGAGAGTATTGAAGTAAGGCTTGAACTAAAGCTCATTGCTGACGTGGGCCTTGTTGGCTTTCCAAATGTTGGTAAATCAACTCTTATTTCAACAGTATCAAACGCCAAACCACAGATAGCAAACTACGAATTTACAACGCTTACGCCAAAGCTTGGCCTTGTTGAGGTCGATGAGTTTAGTGGCTTTGTCATGGCTGACATCCCTGGTATCATCGAGGGAGCGAGCGATGGACGCGGTTTAGGCGTTAAATTTCTAAAACATATCGAGCGAAATAAAATTTTACTTTTTATGATAGACGGAGCAAATTATAGAGGTATGAGCGAGCAGTTTAGTGTGTTAAAAGAGGAGGTCGCTAAATTTTCAAGCGTGCTTGCTAGCAGGGACTATGCTATCGCTATCACCAGAGTCGATGCGGCAGAAAATTTAGATGAAAATATAAAAGAATTTATGAAATTTTTAAAGCTAAAACCAGAGCAAAATGGTAAATTTATCTACAAACAAGATTTACTCAGCTTTGATTATTCAAAGCCATATTTCATTTTGCCGATCTCATCAGCGACAAATGAGAACATTGACGAGCTTAAATTTGCACTGCTTGAGCTGCTAAAAAAGGAACTTTGAGTTGCGACCTTTTGGCACTTTGAACTTAGAAATTTGAGAGTGTAAAATGAAGAAATTTTTTTGCATTATGCTATTTTACTTTAGCGCATATAGCTGTGATCCAGCGGATCCGGCATATATGTTTTTGGATTACAATGACATAGATCGTGACGGCATGCTAAATTTAGATGAGTGGACGGCTTGCAAGGTGCCACCAGGACTAAAAATAGCACCAGATCTATGCACTAGTGAGGAATTTAAGAGGCTGGATCTTGATCGTAGTGGCAAAGTTAGCATTAATGAGCTAGGAAGTTTGATATTTCAAAAGATTGACTGGCAAGAAGATCCATGCGCCTCTTGGCCACCAAGCAGCAAAAACGCAGATCAAAATAAAAGTCGTTGAAATTTAAAGGAAAGTGATGAATGTAGTTTTTATGGGGACGCCTGATTATGCTGTTAGGATACTCAGGCACCTAAAAGAAGCTGGCTTTAATATAAAAGCGGTCTTTACCCAGCCTGATAAGCCAGTTGGCAGAAAGCAAATTTTAACCCCAAGTGAGGTAAAAATTTACGCGCAAAACGAGCTAGCAGGCGTGCCTGTCCTTACTCCAAAGACACTAAAAGATGAGGCAGTTATTGCCGAACTAAAGGCATTTGAGCCTAAATTTATCGTGGTAGCAGCTTATGGCAAAATTTTGCCCCAAAGTGTTTTGGACGTGGCAACTTGTATAAATTTGCACGCTTCAATCTTGCCAAAATATAGAGGTGCGAGCCCTATACAAAGCGCGATCCTATCAGGAGAGAAACAAACTGGCGTCACAGCTATGCTAATGGACGCTGGCCTTGACACTGGTGATATGCTGGACTTCATCTACACACCTTGTGAGAGCAAGATGTCAAGCGAGCTTTTTAGCGAGCTAGGCGAGCTTGGCGGCGAGCTAATCGTAAAAGTGCTTAAGAATTTTGAAAATTTAAAACCACAAAAGCAAGACGACGCGCAGGCTACGCACTGTAAAAAGATAAGTAAAATCGACGGGCTTTTTAGCTTTGATGAAGAGGCGGGGCAAATTTATAATAAATTTCGTGCGCTCACACCTTGGCCAGGGATTTATCTAGCAAGTGGACTAAAAATTTTATCACTTGAACTAAGCGACAAAAGTGGCAAAAGCGGAGAAATTTTAAGCGTAGAGAAGGACCACGTCGTTGTTGCTTGCAAGGGTGGGGCGGTCAAAATTTACGAGCTTCAAGAGCCAAGCAAAAAGCCAACAAACGCAAAAGCATATATAAATGGTAAGCGCCTTAGCGTTGGCGATGAGTTAAAATAAATTTAAAGGAGCGGTTATGAAAAATGCACTAAGTATAGCAGGGGTTGATCCAAGCGGTGGAGCCGGAGTTTTAGCTGATATAAAGGTCTTTATAGCGCACGGCGTATATGCGATGGGAGCGATCACAGCGGTCACTGCTCAAAATACAAAGGGCATCTTTGGCATGCAGTTAGTTGAGCCAAAGCTCATCGAGGATCAGATCAAAGCGATATTTGATGATATAAGAGTTGATGTGATAAAAATAGGCGTTGTTCCAAGCGTTGAGATCATCAAAAGCGTCGCAAAAACGCTAAGAGAGATCAAAAATTTACCGCCAGTCGTGCTTGACCCTGTTATGAGCTGTAAAAATGGTGACATCTGGCTAGAGGGCGCTGCAAAAGACGCGATCGTGGAGGAGCTTTTTCCGCTTGCGAGCGTGATCACGCCAAATATCTTTGAAGCACGCGAAATTTTAAAGCGTGAGCTAAAGGGCGAGAGCGAGCTAAAAGAGGCTTGCAAGGAGCTTTTGAAATTTGGTACAAAAAGCGTCTATCTAAAATGTGGCGAACTTAATGGCAAGTCGCTTGATGTATTTTATGATGGCAGTGAATATGAAATTTTTAGCGACGAGCGCATAAAAACGACTGCTACTCACGGCTCAGGCTGCTCGCTATCAAGCGCTATAGCTTCAAATTTAGCAAATAGACATAGTCTAAAAGAGAGCGTGAAAAACGCGCATGATTATATTTTTAACGCTATCAAAAACGCGGTCATCATCGGCGGTGGACAAAATCCGGTAAATCACTTCTATAAATTTAAGGTGTGATTTGAAAGTAGAGTTTTTTCAAAGTCTGCCTTCGACACAGGAATTTTTGATAGACGCCCTAAAAAACGGCGAGATAAAGCCCCAGCATATGGTCGTGGCGTATAATCAAACCAAAGGGGTCGGCAGCCGTGGCAACAGCTGGGAGGGGCTTGGCGGAAATTTGTTTATGTCATTTTGCATAAGCGAAGATGAGCTGCCAAGCGATATACCTCCGCCCTCGATCTCGATATATTTTTCTATGCTGATGCGTGAAGTCTTGAGCGAGCTTGGCTCAAAGTGTTGGCTAAAATGGCCAAATGATTTTTACGTGGATGATCGCAAAATAGGTGGCACTTTGACAAATAAAGTGGATGAAATTTACATTTGCGGTATGGGGATAAATTTAACGAGTGCGCCTGAAAATTCGGGCATTTTAGATATCAAAACTAGCGTAGATGAGCTAGTTTGGGGCTTTGTTAGCATGCTTGATAAAAAGATTTTATGGAAGCCAATTTTTAGCAAATTTAGGATAGACTTTTGCAAGTCAAAAAGTTTTATTACGCATATTGCAAATAGAGCTGTTTCGCTTCAGGATGCTGAAATTTGCGATGATGGAGCAATCTTACTAAATGGGGAAAAGGTATATTCTTTAAGATGAGCGAGATAATAACAATAGCTAATCAAAAAGGCGGCGTTGGCAAGACCACAACAGCCGTAAATTTAGCCGCATCACTGGCGGTTGCTGAGAAAAAAGTATTATTGATAGACATCGATCCACAGGCAAATGCGACAACCGGACTTGGCTTTAGTAGAAGTGACTATGAGTTTAATATCTATCACGTATTAACAGATAGAAAAAAGCTATCGCAAATCGTGTTAAAAACTGAGATCCCAACACTTTTTTTAGCTCCATCAAACATCGGACTTGTCGGCATCGAGCAAGAATTTAATGATCAAAATAAGGACTATAAACTAATCCTTAAAAATAAAATTTCAGAAGTTGTAAACGACTATGATTTTATCATCATCGATAGTCCTCCAGCACTTGGTAGCATTACGATAAATGCTCTTAGTGCAAGTGATAGTGTTATCATCCCGATTCAATGTGAATTTTACGCACTTGAGGGCTTAGCACAGATCCTAAACACTGTAAAGATCATCAAAAAAACGATAAATCCAAAGTTAAATATAAAGGGCTTTTTGCCAACTATGTTTAGCTCGCAAAACAATCTCTCAAAAGAGACAATTGCAAATTTAAAGCAGCATTTTGAAAATAAGCTCTTTAAAAGTAAGGACAGCAAGGATGAATTTGTGGTCGTTCCAAGAAATGTGAAACTTGCTGAAAGCCCAAGTTTTGGTAAGCCGGTCATACTTTATGATATAAAATCACCAGGCTCAATTGCATATCAAAATTTGGCATATTGTATTTTAAACTAAAAATTAAGGAAAAAAATGGCGAAAAAAGGTGGATTAGGGCGAGGACTTAGCGCGATACTTGAAGATGTAGAGCAAGCCTACAGTAAAGAGATCGCAAATTTAAATGACTCTGAGATAGTCGAAGAGATAAATATAGATGAAATTTTGCCAAACCCATACCAGCCAAGAACACATTTTGACGAAGAGGCTTTAAAAGAGCTAAGTGCCAGCATCAAAAGGCACGGACTGATCCAGCCAATAATTGTCATTAAAAAAGATGATGGCTATATGCTAATAGCCGGTGAGCGAAGATACCGCGCCACAAAGATGCTCGGAGCAAACAAGATAAAGGCGATCATCGCTGATATCAAGTCTCAAAATTTAAGAGAGCTTGCGCTTATCGAAAATATTCAACGTGAAAATTTAAATCCAATCGAACTTGCAAAGTCGTATAAAGAGCTCATAAATGAGTATAAGATCACACAAGATGGCCTAGCAAACATCATCCATAAGAGTAGAACTCAGATAACAAATACTATGAGGCTTTTACTTCTTAGCGACTACACGCAAAAACTTCTACAAGAAGATAAGCTAACGCAAGGTCACGCTAAAGTTATAGTAGGACTTAGTACTGAAGAAGAAAAGATGGTTGTTGATACGATCATCGGTCAAAAGCTAAGCGTTAGAGACACAGAAATTTTAGTAAAAAAGATAAAAAATAAGGAAGAGATAAAAGACAAAAAGCCAAAAATTTCTGAGGAAATGAGTAAAAAACTATCAAATTTACAAGAAGTTTTTAAAAATTTAAAGATAAAAGCAAAAGTAAAATCTAGCAATCTAGTTTTAGAATTTAATAATATTTCACAGGTGGAAGAATTTATGGCTAGGCTAAAATAGAATTACAAATTTATTTTTATTTTTAGTAATTTATTGTAAAATCAGACTTTAATTTGAATATTAAATAAAACTTAATGATAAAATAAGGAGAGTGGATGTTAGAAATAGATGTGCCATTGATGCTTTTAACGGCTGTCGTTTTCTTGGTATTGATCGCTATTTTGAATTCCTTGCTTTATAAGCCAATGCTCAAATTCATAGATGACAGAAATGCCTCTATAAAAAATGATGAAGAGAGTACTAGTAAAAATGCAAGTGATCTAAGTGTTCATGAAAAAGAGATTGAAGAGATTATATTAAACGCAAGGACTGAGGCCAATAAAATAAGGCAAGAAGCCTTAAATTTGGCAAAAGAAGAGTCTTTAAAAGAAGTAAATGCTGTAAAAACTAGTTTAGAGGCTGATTACAATGAATTTTTAAATGCTCTAAGCTCCCAGAAAGATAACTTAAAAGCAGATCTATCAGCTAAACTACCTGAACTTAGAGCGGCTTTAAATGCCAAGCTCTCTAAAATTTAAAGGAATTTTATGAAGATAAAAATTTTATTTTTTCTAGCACTTCCATTTTTAGCATACGCTAGCGAGCATGGTGGAACAAACTACGACATAGTCGAGAGAACGCTAAACTTCTTACTTTTCTTTGCTATTTTGGTATATTTTGCAGCTAAGCCACTAAAAGCTCTTTATCAAAGCAGAATTGACAGGATCGCAAATAAGCTTGAAAGTATCCAAGAGAAGCTACGCGATTCTAAAGCCAAAAAAGATGATGCTCTAAAACGTGTTGAGGAAGCTAAACAAAATGCAAATTCCCTAATTGAAACTGCTAAAAAAGAGGCTTTAAATTTAGCTGCTAAGGTTAAAAGCGACGCTCAAAATGATATAGCAAATCTTCAAAAGAGCTATAAAGAGCAAAAAGAATTTGAAGAGCGCAAGATGACAAAAGGCGTTGTAAATGAAATTTTGAGCGACATTTTCTCAAGCGATAGCCTAAAAGTCGATCAAAAAGAGCTTGTAAATATTATACTTAAAAAGGTTAGCTAATGAATGAAGTAGTAGCTAAAAAATACGTAAAAGCGATCTTAAGCGATGTAAAATCCAATGAACTTAATGCATTTGTTGAAAATTTATCAGAGCTAGCTGCTGCTTTTGCTAGCAATAAATTTAAAAGCATTATAAGTTTGCCTACTTTAAAGGCTTCACAAAAGGTTAATTTTGTACTATCTTTGGTTAAAAGTCAAGATGTCAAATTTGCAAATTTTATTAAGCTTCTTGGCGCAAATAAAAGACTGGAGCTTATCCCAGCGATCTTAAACGAGATGAAGATAGAGCAATCTTTGCTTGAAAATACATATCGTGGCGAGGTTATTGGAAATTTTGACCTAAGCGCTGAGCAGCTGAAAGCTTTGGAAGAGAATTTCTCTAAGAAATTTGACTCTAAGATCAAGCTTAATGGCTCAAAGAGCGAATACAACGGTGTAAAAGTTGAGTTAGATGATTTAGGTGTTGAGGTAAATTTCTCTATCGACAGACTAAAAAGTCAAATGAGTGAATATATATTAAAAGCAATTTAAAAAGGAGTGAAAGCGTGAGTGCAAAAATTAAAGCTGACGAAATTAGCACGATAATCAAAGAGCGTATTGAAAATTTTGATTTAAGTGTTGATGTAGAAGAGACCGGTAAAGTCATCTCAGTCGCTGATGGCGTTGCTAACGTTTATGGTTTGAAAAACGTTATGGCTGGTGAGATGGTTGAGTTTGAAAGCGGCGAAAAAGGTATGGCTCTTAACCTTGAAGAGAGTAGTGTTGGTATAGTTATCCTTGGAAAAACTAGCGGTATCACAGAAGGAAGCTCTGTAAAAAGGCTTAAAAAACTTCTACGCGTTCCAGTTGGTGACGCATTAATTGGTCGTGTTGTAAATTCACTAGGTGAGCCAATCGACGCAAAAGGCCCAATTGACGCTACTGAATCTCGCTTTGTCGAAGAAAAAGCAAAAGGTATCATGGCAAGAAAAAGCGTTCATGAGCCACTTCAAACAGGTATCAAAGCTATCGACGCACTTGTGCCAATCGGTAGAGGTCAAAGAGAACTAATAATTGGCGACCGCCAAACTGGTAAAACAACAGTTGCTATCGATACTATCATCAACCAAAAAGGTCAAGATGTTATTTGTATCTATGTAGCTATCGGTCAAAAACAATCAACCGTTGCTCAAGTCGTTAAAAAGCTTGAAGAGTATGGAGCTATGGACTATACGATAGTTGTAAACGCTGGCGCTAGTGATGCAGCTGCTCTTCAATACCTTGCTCCTTATGCTGGTGTAACAATGGGTGAATACTTTAGAGATAACTCTCGCCACGCGTTAATCATCTATGATGACTTGTCAAAACACGCGGTTGCTTACCGCGAGATGTCTTTGATCTTAAGAAGACCACCAGGCCGTGAAGCTTACCCAGGCGACGTTTTTTACCTTCACTCAAGACTTCTTGAAAGAGCAAGTAAACTAAATGACGCATTAGGTGCTGGATCTTTAACAGCTCTACCTATAATCGAAACTCAAGCAGGCGATGTTTCAGCTTATATCCCAACAAACGTTATTTCTATTACAGATGGTCAAATTTTCCTTGAGAGTGACCTATTTAACTCAGGTATCCGCCCAGCGATCAACGTTGGTCTTTCTGTTTCTCGTGTCGGTGGTGCAGCTCAAATAAAAGCTATTAAACAAGTTTCTGGTACACTAAGACTAGACCTTGCTCAATACCGTGAACTACAAGCGTTTGCTCAATTTGCAAGCGATCTTGACGAGAGCTCAAGAAAACAACTAGAGCGCGGTCAAAAGATGGTTGAAGTACTAAAGCAACCTCCATATTCTCCACTTCCAGTCGAGAATCAAGTAGTTATTATATTTGCTGGCGCTAAGGGTTATTTGGATGATGTTGCAACTACAAATGTAACAAAATTTGAAGCCGAGTTATATCCATATATTGAGGCGAAATACCCTGAAATTTTTGAGCAAATCAGAACTAAAAAGGTTCTTGATAAAGAAGTAGAAGAAATTTTACATAAAGCGTTGAAAGATTTTAAAGCGACTTTTGCCGCTAACTAGGGCTAAGATATGTCAAATTTAAAAGATATAAAACGAAAGATCAAGAGCGTCCAGAACACTCAAAAGACGACGCATGCGATGAAGCTTGTCTCAACAGCAAAGCTTCGCAAAGCCGAAGAGGCTGCTCGCTACTCTAGAGTTTACGCTCTTAAGATCAATGAGGTTTTATCAGAGATAGCTTATAAGATCAATCAATATGCTTCAGTTATAACTGAGAGTAAATTTTTTAACACAACAAAGAGTGTAGAAAAGGTTGATATTATATTTGTTACCGCTGATAAAGGGCTTTGCGGTGGCTTTAATGTCCAAACTATAAAGACAGTTAGGCGCATGATTGATGAGCTAAAAGCCAAAAAGATCAAGGTCAGACTAAGAGCTGTTGGTAAAAAAGGTATAGAATTTTTCAATTTTCAAGGCGTTGAGCTACTTGAAACTTACGTCGGAGCTAGCTCTTCTCCTACATATGAAAAAGCTCAAAAAATCATAAAAGATGCCATCGATGACTTTACAAATGGCATAACTGATAAAGTCGTGCTAATACACAATGGTTATAAAAATATGATTTCTCAAGAGATTAGGGTAAATGATATTGTGCCTATTGAGCCGTCTAAGATAGTTGCTGTTGAGACAAATTCTTTGATGGAATTTGAACCAGAAGACAATTATACTAAGATCATGGATGAATTGCTCAATAAATATTTTGAGTATAGTATGTATTATGCTTTAGTTGACTCTTTGGCGGCTGAGCACAGTGCTAGAATGCAAGCTATGGATAATGCAACAAACAATGCTAAACAACGCGTTAAACAGTTAAATCTTGCTTACAATAAAGCAAGACAAGAGTCTATTACCACTGAGCTTATCGAGATCATCAGTGGTGTTGAATCAATGAAATAAAAGGAGTATGAATGAAGGGTGTTATTAGTCAAGTTATGGGCCCTGTGGTCGATGTTGACTTTAATGACTACTTGCCAAAGATCAATGAAGCTATCGAAGTTTTCTTTGAGGTTGAGGGCAAGAAACATAAACTAATATTAGAAGTTGCTGCTCACCTAGGCGATAATAGAGTCAGAACGATCGCTATGGATATGAGTGAGGGCTTGACTCGTGGCTTAGAGGCTAAAGCACTTGGTGCACCTATTAGTGTGCCAGTTGGTGAAAAAGTTCTAGGTAGAATTTTTAACGTAGTTGGTGATTTGATCGACGAGGGCGAGGGTATAAATTTTGATAAGCATTGGTCTATCCACCGCGATCCTCCTCCATTTGAAGAGCAAAGTACGAAAAGTGAAATTTTTGAAACTGGTATCAAGGTAGTTGACCTTCTAGCTCCTTACGCAAAGGGTGGTAAAGTAGGCCTATTTGGTGGTGCTGGAGTTGGTAAAACGGTTATTATTATGGAGCTTATCCACAACGTTGCGTTTAAACACAGCGGTTACTCTGTATTTGCAGGCGTTGGTGAGAGAACTCGTGAAGGAAACGACCTTTATCATGAAATGAAAGAAAGTAATGTTTTGGATAAAGTTGCCTTGTGCTATGGTCAAATGAATGAGCCACCAGGAGCAAGAAACCGTATCGCACTAACTGGTCTTACAATGGCTGAGTACTTCCGTGATGAGATGGGACTTGACGTTTTGATGTTTATCGATAACATCTTCCGTTTCTCTCAATCAGGTGCAGAAATGTCAGCTCTACTTGGACGTATCCCATCAGCTGTTGGTTATCAGCCAACTCTTGCAAGTGAGATGGGTAAATTCCAAGAGAGAATCACATCAACTAAAAAAGGTTCAATCACATCTGTTCAAGCTGTTTACGTTCCTGCGGACGACCTTACGGATCCAGCTCCTGCTACTGTTTTTGCTCACCTTGATGCTACGACAGTTCTTAACAGATCGATCGCAGAGAAAGGTATCTATCCAGCTGTTGATCCGCTTGATTCTACTTCAAGAATGCTCGATCCTCAAATTTTAGGAGCAGATCACTATAAGGTAGCTCGCGGCGTTCAAGCTGTTCTCCAAAAATATAAAGATCTTCAAGATATCATCGCTATCCTTGGTATGGACGAGCTTAGCGAAGAAGATAAGTTAACAGTTGATAGAGCAAGAAAGATCGAGAGATTTTTATCTCAGCCATTCTTTGTTGCTGAAGTATTTACAGGTAGCCCTGGTAAATATGTAAGTCTTGACGAAAATATAGCTGGCTTTAAGGGAATTTTAGAGGGTAAATATGATCACTTACCAGAAGCAGCATTTTATATGGTTGGAAATATAGATGAGGCTTTAGCTAAAGCTGAGAAACTTAAGGCTTAAATTTAAAAAGGAAGCGTAATGGATAAATTACATTTAGAGATCGTAACTCCTCAAGGTCAGATATTTAATGATGACGTGAGCAGTGTAGTGCTTCCAGGTAGCGAGGGTGAGTTTGGTGTTTTACCAAACCATGCCTCATTAATATCTCTTTTAAAAGCAGGTATTATAGATATAGAACATAAAAATAAAAAACATGATGTTGTTGCGATTAACTGGGGCTATGCAAAGATTGACGAAGGTAAGGTAGTAATACTTGCTGACGGTGCGGTTTACGTCTCTGGTGATAGTGAAAGCGAGCTTGCAAATTCATTGGAAGCTGCTAGAAATTTGATAGAGAGCATGAGTAGTGATACAAATGCTTTTGCAGCAACTATATCTAAAATGGAAAATGTAGTGAGAACTAGATAAGTGGGCGGTATAGATTTATTTTTAAATTACATTCAAAGAAGCAGTTTTATTACAATTATTGTTTTAACTTGGCTGTCAATATATTTTATAGTTAGTTTCACAATTCTTTTTTCAAGAATGGCTGGTATTGGAGCTTGGCAAAAACGTGAGCAAAATGCACTTGAAGCACTGCTTATGGGTGCTAAAAATATTCCAAATGATTCGTCTTTGAGAAAATGTGCAAATGGAAGAATCTCAAGAGAAAAGCTAAATGTATGTATAAGCATAGCCGAGAAAAATGCTACAAGTGGGCTGACATGGCTAAGCGTAATAGCATCTACTTCGCCTTTTATCGGTCTTTTTGGAACCGTTGTTTCTATTTTAGAGACATTTTCACAACTTGGAAATGGTGGAGGTTCATCACTTGGTATTATCGCTCCAGCTATTTCAGAAGCACTTGTTGCAACTGGTTGTGGAATTTTTGTTGCGATCCCAGCATATACATTTAACTTACTCATAAAAAGAAAAGCTTATGAATTAATGAGTGTTATTGAGCGTCAGGCTGATGTAATGATAGCACTTAAAAAAGATGATGAGATACTATAAATGGCTGCTAAATTTACCGATGAGACACCAGAGCTAAATATAACTCCTCTTGTTGATATTATGCTTGTTTTACTAGCCATTTTAATGGTTACTATGCCAACCATAACATATCAAGAGGATATTACTCTTCCGGATGGTTCAAAGGCAAAAACTTCAACATCTAAGCAAAAAGACCTTATAGTATCTATAAATTCGCAAGGACAAGTTAGAGTTGATCAGAGTACTATGAGCCTTGCTGAGTTTCCTGATAATATCGCATTAATGAGTACAAAATACGATAAAACCTCGCCTATCTATATAAAAGCTGATAAAAATTTAAAATACGATGATGTTATGTTTGTATTAAAGACTTTGAAAGGTGCTGGTTTTAATAAAGTAGCTTTAGAGACAAACGGTTAAAATGTCAAATAAAGTTAAATTTCCAACGCTTAGTTCATTTCTTGTAGCATCTTGTATTTACGTTATTATTATACTTGTTTTGTTTATAAAGCTTACTTTTTTTGCAGAACCTCCTAAAAAATATACCGATGATAAAGATGCTATTATGGATGTGGTTATGGTTGATAGAGAAGTCGATCAAACCATTAAAGCTCCAAAACAAGCAGATGAAGTAGTTAAAGAGACAAAGCCTGAACCAAAAAAGGAGTCAGAAGAAGATAAGCAAGAGACTACAAATAAGCCTGTTATACCAGATGAGCCATTGCCTACCCCAAGCTTACCAATTCCTCCAAAAGAGGAACCAAAACCTGAGCCTAAAAAACCAGAACCAAAACCAGAAATTTTAAAACCAAGTGAAGAGCCTAAAGAAGATGTTAAGCCAGAGCCAAAACCTGAGCCTAAACCTACGCCAAAGCCAGTTGAAAAGCCAAAACCAAAAGAGCCAAATATAAAAGATCTCTTTAGCGACATAGATTCGACTAAGCTTAAAAAAGATGATGGCATAAAAAAGGCTGAGAATAAAGTGCAAAGTCGCAAAAAAAGCGAGGCTTCTAGCTCAAAAGCTGCAAAAGAGGCTAGCGACATCATCAAGAGCCTAAAGATAGATCAAAACCCAACAGCTCCAAAGTCACAAATGACCGGCACTTATGATCCATTGATGGGAGCCATAACAAAGCAAATTCAAAGAAGATGGCAAAGCTATAAAGCTGACTCTGCAAATCTTGCCAAAGTAAAGGTTATGATAGATCAAAGTGGAAATTTTAGCTATGAAATTTTAGAGCTATCATATAATGAAGAGTTTAATGCAAAGGTTAGAGAGTGCCTGGAAAAGCTTACTGCAGAGAAATTTCCATTTAATCCAGACAAAAGTACTACTTTTAATTTAAATTTAGAAGATAAAATAAACTAAAATTTATAAATTTACGGAGTAGAGATGAAGAAAATTTTTCTTTTTTTTTGCGTTGCTCTAGGGCTTTATGCTGCTGATGCGACGATATCTGTTATAAACCAAGGTGTTGCTTTGCCAAAGATAGCTTTGCAAGATGCAACTACAGCTGTTAGTGATGCAGGCTTTAAAGATAAATTCTTTAAGATCATGCTAGGTGACTTGAAAGTTAGCTCAGACTTTGAGGTTATCGAAGATCACGTGCCTTCAACCTACGAGGGAACAGCAGCTACAAATACAATGAGCGACAAAGGTGTTGAGCTTATCTTTAGATATGCACTTGAAGGCTCTATGGGCTCGCCTCTTACTTTAAGAGTAAAACTGATAAACGCTAAAACAGCAACTACAAGATATGAGAAGGTTTATACTATGCCAGATGGCGCAAAGTATCCGTTTTTGGCGCATAAAAGTATAGTTGAGCTTACTAATGAACTAAATTTACCACCAGTTGGCTGGATGGAAAAATTTATTATTCTTTCAAAATATACTTCAGCTCGCCAAAGCTCTATCATAGTTGCTGATTATACACTTACATATCAAAAGACCATAGTAAGTGGCGGTCTAAACATTTTCCCAAAATGGGCTGGAGCCGATCAAAGTAAATTTTATTATACATCTTACATAAATAATAAGCCAACTTTATTTAGATATGATCTAAATTCTGGCACAAAAACAAAGATAATTGATAGCATTGGCATGCTTATAGCCTCAGATGTTAGTAAAGATGGAAGTAAAATTTTATTAACCATGGCACCAAAAGATCAGCCAGATATTTTTATCTATAATACAAATAGTAAAAGTTTGACGCAGATTACCAATTATCCAGGTATAGATGTAAATGGAAATTTTGTAGATAATGATAGTAAGATAGTTTTTGTATCAGATAGGCTTGGTTATCCCAACGTTTTTGCAACTCCTGCGATTTCTGGCGGAAGCGTTGAACAAATGGTATTTCATGGTAAAAATAATAACTCTGTAAGTACATTTGAAAATTATGTTGTTTATTCAAGCAGGGAAGCAAGCGGTAGTTTTAATATATATCTAATTTCAACTCAAACGGATTTTATACGCCAGCTTACAGCAAATGGCAAAAATAACTATCCAAGATTCTCAAGCGATGGGCAAAGTGTCGTCTTTATAAAAGAGCTTGGTGGTCAAAGTTCACTAGGGGTTGTTAGGCTAAATGAAAACAGAAGTTTTCAGTTTCCTTTAAAAGTAGGAAAAATTCAATCTATAGATTGGTAAGATTCTGATAAAATTTAAAATTTTTGTGATATAATTCGACCAAATTTCTAAAAAAGGATAAGGAATGAAAAAAGTAGTTCTAGCAAGTGTTGCAGTTGCAACTTTATTGTTGAGCGGTTGTAGCTCAAAAAACCCTGAAGTTGATATGAATTCAAATTCAAATCAATCTGCAGACAATTCAGGTAGCATGAGCGATGCTGATAGATTAGCAGCTCTTATTGCTAACATCGAGAGTCAAGTTAAAAGTGTATACTTTGACTTTGATAAATTTAATATCAAAGCTGATCAACAAGGCGTTGTTAGCTCAAATGCATCAGTATTTAACCAAGCTGACGCTCAAGCTCTTTCTATAAAAGTAGAAGGTAACTGCGATGAGTGGGGTACAGATGAGTATAACTATGCCCTTGGTTTAAAACGTGCTAAAAGCGCTAAAGATGCTCTTGTAAGAAATGGCGTTAGTGCTGATAGAATCGCTGTAGTTAGCTTTGGTGAAAGCAATCCAGTTTGCACAGATAAAACAAAAGCTTGCGATGCTCAAAATAGACGTGCAGATTTCAAAGTACTTCCATAATTTATAATTAAATAATAATGAACAAAAAATCAATTATAGTGGCTCTGATTGGAGCCACTATTTCTATTACCTCCGGCCAAGAGATTTCAGCTTTTGATGCAGGCAATATGGATAGTGCGAATCCATATGGTCTAACCGACAATGAAAAAGTTACCCTAAATAATAAGCGAAGTGTTCAAAATATTGAAGAGAATATGAATAGTGTTTTAGAACAACTTCAAGGTTTGCAAAGCTTGTTTGAGAGCATGAGTGCTAGAATGAATAAGCTTGAGCAAAGAATAAATGATATAGAGACGAAGGTAAATGGTGGCATAAGTGATTCTGGTGTAAGTTTGACATCATTGAAGGCTTATGTTGATGAAACTAGAGATATACAAGACAAAAACTACAAAAATATTACTGCTGCCTTAAATAAATTAGGTGCAATAATGGATAAAAATGCTGCCCAACCAAAGCAAAATGCAAATCCAAAACAACAAAGTAAGCCAACTTCAAATTTTAGTGGAAAAAGCGATAAAGATATTTTGGCTGATGGCATTAAACTTCTAAATTCTGGCAATAGTACAGAAGCAGCTGAATATTTTGAATATTTAAATAAAAAAGGCTATAAAACTGGTGCAACAAATTATTATTTAGGTGAAGTTGCTTACAGTCAAAAATCATACAGTACAGCTATACAATACTATAAAAAAAGCATACAGAACGAAGATAAGGCTGACTATACACTAAAACTTCTATATCACACAGCTATAAGCTTTGATAAGATAGGTGACACGCAAAGTGCAAATAGATTTTATAAGGCTTTAAAAGTCGGTTATCCAGATAGTAAAGAAGCCAAAGCCTCTCCCAATAGAAACTAAATTTTAATCTTTTTTAGATATAATCCCACATTAATCAAAAAACCAAATCTAAGGAGATTATTGTGAGTAAAGATCAAGTTATAACTATGTTTTACGAACTAAAAGATGCTAATACTGGTGAAATTTTAGAGTCAAACATGCAAGAAGGTGGCCAAATTTCGTTTATAACAGGGCATGGCCATATTATAGAAAAGCTTGAAGAAGAAGTAAGCAAATTAAAATCAGGCGAAAGAGCAACTATAAGCGTAAAGGCAGCAGAGGGTTGTGGTGAATATAATAACGAAGCCATTCAGTCGTTACCAAAAGAGCAATTTGCTGGTATAGATTTACATGAAGGAATGGAGCTTTTTGGTCAAAATGAGGATGGCTCAAGTGTTCGTGTCATTGTTAAAGAGATCAAAGATGACGAAGTAACAGTTGATTTTAATCACCCATATGCTGGTAAAGATTTACTATTTAATGTTGAAGTTTTAGAAGTTAGAGATGCGACAGAAGATGAAAAAGCAACAGGCATGGTAGCTGGGGCTCATACTTGCGGTTGCGGTGGTCACGATCATGAGCATGAACATGAGTGCTGCGGTGGTCATGGACACGGACACGAGGATGGCGGTTGCGGTTGCGGTGGACACGGACATCACCATCACTAAGAAGCTAAAATGAAAAAATTTGCTTTTGTTTTTGCGGGCCAAGGCTCGCAAAGTATTGGTATGGGAAAAGACTTTTACGAAAATTTTTCTACTGCTAAACTGCTTTTAAATGATGCTTGTAATGACACTGGCATTGATTACGAGGAGCTTTTATTTACACAAAACGATAAGTTAGATAAAACAGAATTTACTCAGCCAGCTATCGTTTTAAACTCACTAATGACTTATTTGGCTTTTTCAAATTTTATTAAAGAAAAACCAGAATTTAGTCTTGGACACTCACTTGGAGAATTTACCGCTCTTGCAGTTAGCGAAGCATTTAATTTTATTGATGCGATTAGGCTTGTAAATTTACGTGGTAAATTTATGCAAGAGGCTTGTGTTGGTAAAGATGCTGGTATGATGGTAGTCCTCGGACTTAGTGATGAAGTGGTTGAAGAAATTTGTAAAAAAGCAAGAGAAGAAGGTTTACAAATTTATGCTGCAAACTACAACTGCGATGGACAAATCGTTGTCGCTGGTGTAAGAGCTGATCTTGCTAGCTATGAAGCAAAATTTAAAGAAGCTGGCGCAAAAAGAGCAATGCTTTTAAATATGTCAGTAGCAAGTCATTGTCCGATACTTGAGCCAGCTAGTGTTAGACTGGCAAGCGAGCTTGAGAGTACTTTGGCTACCAAATTTTCTCCTGTTGTCTCAAATGTAAATGCTAAAATTTATACCGATAAAAGTGAAGCACTAGTCCTACTAAAAGAGCAGCTAATAAAACCAGTTTGCTATAAACAAAGCATTAAAAACTATGAAAACGATGTTGATTGTTTTATCGAGCTTGGTGCTGCGACGTTAAAGGGCATCAATAAAAAAATTACCGAAAAGCCAACTTATAGTATTACTGATATGGCAAGTCTTGAAGAAGTTGTGAAAATTTTGGAGGAGAGATGATAGCGATACTTGGAGCTATGCAAGAGGAGATAACGCCGATTCTTGAAATGGTTGGTGAATATAAAACTGTTCAATATGCAAATAATAAATTTTACTTAGCAAACTACAAAGGAAAAGAGCTAGTCATTGCCTATTCAAAGATAGGCAAGGTAAATGCAGCCATAACGGCAACTTTAATGATAGAAAAATTTAAGGCCTCAAAGTTGCTCTTTACCGGCGTAGCTGGCTCGCTTGATGAGAGTTTAAAAATAGGCGATATGCTTTATGCTACTAGCTTAGTGCAACATGATCTTGATATCACGGCTTTTGGCCATCCTTATGGCTATGTGCCAGGCACAAGTATATTTGTCAAAAGCGATGAAGGACTAAATGAACTGGCAAAAAAGATAGCTGATAAAAAAGATATGAGCTTAAGCGCTGGTATTATTGCGACCGGAGATCAGTTTATTTGCGATAATGAAAAGAAAGCTTGGATTAAAAAGATATTTAATGCGAGTGCTACCGAGATGGAAGGTGCTAGCGTTGCACTAGTTTGCGAAACACTTGGTGTGCCATTTTTTATACTAAGAGCTATCAGCGATGGAGCTGGTGATGCAGCAGAGTTTGACTTTGATAAATTTTTGCAAGATTCAGCAAATGTTAGTGCAAAATTTATACTTGAAATGGTAGAAAATTTATGATAGAGCTTAGTAAAAGGCTTCTTAGGCAAGTTGGTCAGACAAATGCCAGATACAAGATGATAGAGGGCGGAGATAAGATATTGCTTGGCCTTAGTGGCGGTAAAGATAGCCTCGCACTCGCTCACGTACTAAAGCATATTCAAAACGTCACACCTGAGAAATTTGAGTTTAAAGCAGTAACTCTAAGTTATGGCATGGGTGAGGACTATGCTTATCTTACGAAGCATTGCAATGAGCACGGAATAGAGCATGAAGTGATAGATAGCTCAATCTTTGAAATTTCAAAAGAGAAAATCCGTAAGAATTCCAGTTTTTGTAGTTTCTTTTCTCGTATGAGAAGAGGTTATCTTTATACTTACGCTTTAAAGCATGGTTTTAATAAACTCGCGATTGCTCATCATTTAGATGATGCAGCGGAGAGCTTTTTTATGAACTTTACCTATAATGGTGTACTAAGGACGCTTGCTCCAAAATATACTGCAAAAAATGGCATTACAGTTATTAGACCGTTTATCTTCGTTCGCGAGAGACAGCTTCGCGAAAATGCTATCAAAAACGAATTGAGAGTCATCGGTGACGAAGCATGCCCTGCAATGAGATTTGACGTGAAGATGCCGCATGCTAGATATGAAACCAAACAGCTTTTAGCGACTTTAGAAAAAGAAAATCCAAAACTTTTTACTTCGCTAAAAGCAGCATTTGAAAATATTCATACTGATACTTTTTTTGCTCTCAATAGCAGTAGTGAAGAGTAAAATTTTACTTGCTTTTTGGGACTAATCCCAAGAAGCAAGCTATAAATATTTCTATTTTAATTAGCTCGTATCAAAATAAATAAAAAATGTATGAATTGATAAAATTTTTGCACTTGTGCATAAATCAAAACTGTCATATACAACAAATACAAAAGCATTTAGTGCAAAAAGCTACTGGCTAGAATTTTTATAACTTAGAAAATTGAGGCTTAAAAAATCATCATAATAGAGTTTAAAGTCCGTCAAGTAAAATTTTATAAAGACGGTTTATCTCATCGTCATTTAGCTCGATCGTACTTTTTGTATCAAACAAATTTTTGATCTTGCTAGTGTCAAATTCGCTCCTATCAAGGCAGTGCTTGTGAGAGGGTAAAAAACCACGAGTTAAGCAAAGCTCGCTCTCTATCTCCTCGTCGCAGATGAAGCACTCAAGCTCGCTGTGAAGCCTACCTTCATACTCTAAAATTTTAACGTAGCTTTCGATGATAAGGCGTTTTGGATTTTGTAGCTGCATCTGTTTGGCGCAGCGATCAAGCTCATTAAAATAAATTTCATCGAGCTGCTCGACCTCTTTTAGATGATCATAAAGTAGGCGCATGAACTGCTGCCAAATGATGAGCTTATCGCGCTCTAGTAGCCATTTAAAGCCAAGGTGAAGTATGCTTCTAAGCTTTGGTAGAAATTTCGCCTCTTGCTCTAGCTCAAAGTCAATCTTATAGCCAGTCATGATATTTGAGTGGCGTGCGCCAAAAAATCTATACGACTTTACGAGCAAATTTGGTGTTAGCACAAAGACTAAAAGGTCCTCGTCTCTGACCTTTTGCACACGCAGGATGTAGCCTTGCATCTAGGCAAAAAACTCCCTTATGCGCTCTCTCATCGCTGTCACGTCTTTGATGAAATTTATATCGTTTCTAAAGGTTGTTGCACCGTCGATGCCCTTGCTGTACTGATGCAAATGCTTTCTAAATATGCAAAGTCCGTGCTCGCCGTAGTGCTCGATCATAGCGTCGAAGTGAGCCAGTATGATCTCTTGTTTTAGCGTCTTATCCACGCTATTTCTAGTCTTTATCTCGTGAAATATCCAAGGGTTGCCGATGCTTGCTCTGCCGATCATTAGGGCGTCACACTTTGTAAGGTTTAAAATTTCATCTGCATTTTGTGCATTTATATCGCCATTTGCAACGACTGGAATTTTTACACTCGCCTTTACTCTAGCGATCGCTTCGTAATCAACCTTTGCGCTGTATCCCCCAGCTCTGGTTCGACCATGTACCGCGATGTAGTTTGCGCCGGCTTCTTCGCATGCTTTTGCTATCTTTTCTTCATTTTTGTCGTTAAAACCAAGTCTAAATTTAACGCTTAGGCTCTCTTTGTTTGAGACACTTTTTATGGCTGAGATTATATTTTGAAGTTTGTCAAGATCATTTAACAAAGCCGATCCCGCACCTTGTCTAACGACCTTTGGCACAGGGCAGCCGCAGTTTAGATCGAGCCCATAAATCCCATCAAATTTATTGATTATCTTTACGGCTTTTTTTATATTTTCTATGTCACTGCCAGCTATCTGGACGACGTATGGCTCTTCGTTTGAGGATTTTTTAAGCATTTCAAGAGTTTTGTCACTACTCTCATAGACCAAGGCATTTGCGCTGATCATCTCGCTAACAGTGACATCACAGCCAAATTTCTTAACTACGCTTCTTAGTGGCAAGTCAGAAAAGCCAGCAAGAGGTGCTAAGAAAAGTGGCTTTTTGCTAAAGTCTATCATTTAAAAAATAACGAGCTAGGCACCATTTTGCCGTTATCTCGTAAAAACAGCAAGACCTTTATCTCTTTAAACTCATCTGGGTCGCTACCTTCGATAGCCTCTCTTACTTTATCAAGCATCTGAAGCTCAAATAGCGCATATACGTAAGCCTCATCAGCATCAGCATGGATGCTTTTTAGCTTCTCAAAGATGCCGATAAATGCGTCTGGTTTTAGCTTATTTTTAAGCATTATGGCTGCTTTGTCGTATTGAGTTTTTGTCACTTTTACGTTGTTTAAAAGATCAAAAATTTCATCACTGCTTAGATCGATCTCGTCATTTACAAATCGGGTAATAATAAGCATTATATCTTCACTTGCTAGCTCAAAATTTAATCTTTTGATTTCGCTAAAAGAAGCTACTTTTATGAGTTTATCAAATGCAGCTTTTTTAAGGCTCTCGTTTTGATCTTGATTTTTAAGTATGTCAAGATAATAAGTAGGTAGTTGCTCGATTTTATTTAGCTCATTTAGGATATTCAACTTGCTATCTTTTGCTAGTCTAAATTTCTTTAGATCGACGATCTCTTTATTTTTTATACTTTTTATAGTTTGTAAGATATTGTTTATCTCGGCATCATCTACACCGACATCTTTAAGCTCGCCTACTGGTGAGATAGAACGAGTAAGCTGTGAGGCGATCTTGTAAGTGTCGGTTTTAAAGTCTTTATTGCTCTCAAAGCCAAGAAGCGTCTCTTTGGCTAAATCTTTATAAAGCTGGCTATCTTTTTTGATCCATTTTTTATATCTATAAAAAGCATATCCATGATAAGCGATATGAAGTAGGGCAAGAAGTGCTAAAACAGCTACTGGAAGAGCGACCCAAATAGCAATTGGCAAAGTTATAGTTTGGCCTAAAAGCTCAAATGTGTAATCAGAACTATTAAGAGAATAAATAAGCCCTGCAACAACTACTATGTAGATTATGCAATAGACGAGAAATTTTCTAGTTTTCATATTTTCTCCTTAGTTTTTTGCTGTTTTTTCGATTATTTCACGGCAAGTTATGCAGTATTTTGCATGCGGTTTTACTTTAAGTCGCGGTATACTGATCTCCTCTTCGCACATATCACAAATTCCATAAGTTTTATTTGCTATCTTCTCTAGTGCTTCATCTATCTCTGATAGCTCCGCTCTTTGTTGCGTCGAGATCGAATGCTCTATTAGCTGGTCTGTATTTACTGAGGCTATATCAAACTCATCGCTTACACCACTATCTCTTAAGCCATTTACTTCAACAGATGAATCATAGATATTTTTTTTGATCTGTAATTTTCTTTCTTCGAGTAATTTTTTAAAAAAATTTAGCTCAGTTTGTGTCATTTATATTCCTTTATTTGTGGTATGGGTGGTTTGCATTTATGCAAAGTGCTCTAAAAATTTGCTCAAAAAGTACAAGCTTGGCAACCTTATGCGCCATCGTCATCTTACTCAAGCTTATGATTTTTTGCGCTTTATTCTTTAAATTTTGGCTAAGGCCGTAAGCTCCACCTATGAAAAAGTTAATTTGTGAATTTGAGTTTAAAATTTGTGCGAATTCTTGGCTGTCAAGTTGCAAGCCATTTTCATCAAGCATCACACAAAAGCCCTTTAAATTTGGCTCGTAAATTTCATCATAAGCTCTTAATGCTTCGCTTTTTCCGGTACTTTGAGCTTTTGCTATTTTTTCATTGAAAAAGATTTTATCGTTTACCTTGGCAAATTTTGCACTCATTTTTATATATTCTTGTATCTCGTTTTCAAAGTTGTCACGTGATGATTTTTGAATGCTAAAAACTGAAATTTCCAAATTTAGCCTTTGGTTTTTAGCTTTAGTTCAAAGTTATTTCCGCTCTCATCTTGGTAATCTTTTTGATGTATTGTCTTGTTATTTGTGAGAAATTTAACCATATCGCTTATATATTTTTTATGTTCGCTTCTTGGCACAATAGCATCGATTAAGCCATGCTCTAACAAAAACTCAGCTCTTTGAAATCCCTCTGGTAAATCAGCACCAATGGTTTGTTTGATGACTCTTTGACCAGCAAAGCCTATCAATGCGCCAGGTTCGGCGATTATTAGATCTCCAAGCCAAGCAAAAGAGGCACTAACGCCACCCATTGTCGGATCAGTAAGTATCGAGATGTAAGGTAGTTTTGCTTCATCAAGTAGTTTTAAAGCCGCTGAAGTCTTTGACATCTGCATCAAAGAAAATGTACTCTCTTGCATTCTAGCGCCACCTGAAGCACTCACTATGACTAAAGCTTGGCGTTTTTCTATTGCTCGTTTTATCGCTCTTACGATCTTTTCTCCCTCAACTGAAGCTAGTGAACCACCCATGAAGCCAAAGTCAAAAACAACTAGCTGGATCTCTTGTCCATCGCATTTACCTTCGCCACATATCACGGAGCTTGTGCGTCCTGTTTTTTCTTTATTCTCTGTAATTCTTTTTTTGTATGATTTTTTATCAACAAAATTTAATGGGTCTACCGGTTTTAAATTTGCGTCAAATTCTACAAAGCTATCTTCATCACAGATCAAATTTATGCGATCGGTAGCTTTTAATCTCATGTGATAGCCGCATTTTGGGCATACATTAAAACAAGCTTCAACTTCTTTGTAGTACATCAGTGAGTGACAATTATCGCATTTCACCCAGTGTGTAGGTGCTTCTTCTGGACGAGGTTGAGCTTTTCTTATCTTTGAAAAAATGTCTGAGAAATTCATATTTTTACCCACTTATATTAAAAATTGTGGGATTATATCTAATGTTTGCCTTGCTTTTTCTTATATGACTTAAAGTTTGTTTATTTGTAGAGGTTTAAAGGGGCAAGTTGGCCCCTTTAAAAAATATCTTGTTAGAAGCGTCTTCCGATAGTAAATTCAAATGTATTTGTATCATCGCCCTCTTTAGGTTTAAGAGCTTTTGCAAAGATTAGTTGAAGTGGTCCAATAGGAGTTATCCACTCGATACCAGTTCCAACTGAAGATCTTTTTATCTCATTTAGGATATTCTCACCGATCATACCGTAGTCATAAAATACAACACCACGCATTTTGACACGATCTATTATAGGGAAGCTTATTTCAGCTGAATTATTAAATGAAGTTTCGCCACCGTATTCGTAGTAGTCGCCATTATATTTTACCTTTGGAGATACAGTTCTGCTCTCGTAACCACGTAAGCTTCTTATGCCACCAAGGTAAAGTCTTTCGTTGATCGGAGTATAACCTCTTTCCCAAATTTTACCAAAGCTTGCTTTATATCTTAAGATAAGATCGTAGTCGATGTACTCTATAAGACCTAGATAGTAGTTGAAATTTGTGCGATTTTTGATAAAGTCTATATCGCCACCAAGCCCAGCTATCTCAAATGATGTGCTAGCTATAATGCCACGTCTTGGCAAGTAATAATCATCAGTGCTGTTATATGTTAAAGCCGGAGTTATAGCGCTTTTTATGGCTTTACCTTCTCTATAAATTTCTTTTTTGGTTTTTGTGTTGATATCTCTTAGTTCATCATCTTTTAAGGTAATTTTGCTTTGCTCAATGTTGTAAGTAAGTGATGCACTTAAATTTCTAGTTAGTTTTCTACCTAGTGTTGTGCTAAATCCATAGCTTCTCTCTTTATATGTTCTCCAGTCATAGTCATTTGCGTAAAGAGTTCCACCAAGGCTATACTCTGAGTCAAAAATTCTTGGGTTTGTAAGACTTATCTGACCTGAAAGCTCTCTGTCACTTTTATCTACGCTTATTTGCCCTTGAAGACCAGAGCCAAAGATATTCGTGTCAGAAAGTGCAGCGTTTAGTAGTAGTCCGTCGCTGCTACCGTATCCGATACCGCCACTTATTGAGCCAGTTGAAGCCTCTTTTACTTTTACTTTTAGATCAACTGTATTTTTATCAACCGGATCTTCTTCTATCTCAACGTCATCAAAGTAGCTTGTTCTTTTTAGTGCATCTTTTGAGTCTTGAAGGTCAGTCCTGCTATATAAATTTCCTTCAGTTAGATAAAGTTCACGTCTTACAACGCGGTCAACAGTTCTATCATTTCCTGAAATTTGAACATTTCTTATATATACTTTTTCGCCAGGATCTACTTCATAATCAATATCGACAGTTTTATTTTCATCAAATTTATCAGTCTTTGGATAGACTTTTACAAATGCATAACCTTTATCAGCAACCATATCATCAAGCTTTTTCATATCTTGGCGAAGTCTTGCTGAGTTCATCGTATCGCCAGCCTCAAGCCTAAAGTCATCTATAATCTTTTTAGTGTCAAGCTCTAGCTCTTCAGGTGCCGTAATGCTTACATTTGAAACCTTATAAGGCTCACCTTCATGAACATAATAAGTAAGATCAGCTGTGTAATTATCAAACGATGAATTTAAATAAGGTGACGAAATAGTCGCGTCTAAATAACCTTTTTGGAAATATTTGTCTTGTATTCTTGCTGGATCATTTTCAAGCTCAAAAAGTTTAACTTTACCGTCATTTCTGCCCCAAAGCCAGCCCATAAATTCTCTACTTTTGTTTGCAACTACCGGCTCTATATCGTCATAATCAAACTCTTTTGCACCGACTAAATTTACATTTTTGATTATCATATTTTCGCCGCGGTTTATGTTGAGTGTTATAAAAAGTGAGCTGTCATTGTCTGTGACTGGTTGTTTTTCTACGTCTACAACGGTATCGAAATAGCCCTTTGACTCATAATATTGGCGAATTCTCTCTTTTGTTTTTTCGATAGTTAGCTCATCGTACATATTGCCAGGTTTGATGTTAATTAGCGACTCTATGGCAGTTTTATCATTTGTTACAACACCTTTTAGATCGACCCTAGCAATACTTGGCTTCTCTTTTACAGCTACTAAAAGATTGCCATTGCCTGTATCTTCTATGTAGATATCGTCGAAATAGTTTTGTTTGTATAAATTTGTGATCGCCTTATCGCTAAGCTTTGGGGTCAGATCCTGACCGACTTTTAAGCCCATTATTTGGCTTGCTACTTCAGGCGAAAGGTGAATTAGTCCTTTAAAATTTATTGACTGGATTGTTTGTGCGCTTAGGCCACTGAAAGCTAATGCTAATAAAAATAATTTCTTTCTCATTAAATTTAACCTAGAGTTTTAGTATAAGTGCGTATAATATCATATTTTATTTTTAATAAATTTAAATTTTATAATTTTGAAGGTTTTTTATGAAAATAGGTATCATCGGACTTGGTCTTATGGGTGGCTCACTTGGGCTAGCATTAAAAGATGAAAAATTAATCTCTTGTGTTAGCGGATACGATAAAGACGAAAATCATAGCAAAAAGGCCTTAGAACTTGGCTTGGTGCATGAAATTTTAAGCATTGACGAGATGAAAAAGAAGTGTGACATCATCTTTTTGGCTGTACCAGTCGAGGCTATCGTGAGCATCGTGCAAAATTTAACTGATATCAGCGAAGATACAACTATCATTGATTTTGGCTCAACTAAACAAAAGATTATCGAGGCAGTACCAGAAAAAATTCGTAAAAATTTCATTCCAGCTCACCCAATGGCAGGTACCGAGTATTCTGGTCCAGAGGCTGCTTTCAAATCACTTTACACAGGGGCAACTGTTATTGTTTGTGACTTTGCAGAAAGCGCAGAAAAACATGTAAAAAGAAGCGTTGAGTTGTTTTCTTGCCTTGGTATGAAGATCATTTTCATGAGCGCAAAAGAGCATGATCATCACGTAGGTCTTATTTCACATTTGCCTCATGCGATTGCATTTTCGCTTGCTAGTGGAATTTTAAAAGAAGAGGATAAAAGGCACATCGTAGCACTTGGAGGACCGACATTTAAAGGCATGATACGTGTCGCAAAGAGTTCGCCTTTTATGTGGAGCGATATCTTTAAGCAAAATAAAAATAATGTTGTTGAAGCTATAAATATGTTTGAAAAAGAGCTAAATTTGTGCAAAGATCTCATAAAAGATGAACGCTGGGATGAACTTTTTGCTTGGATGAGCGACGCTAGAGCCGTAAGAGAAATTTTGTAATTAACTAAAAATTTATTGATTTACGTGTAAAATTTTGCAAATTGAATTTAAGGTAAAAATATATGTATAGACGTGGGATAGGCGGTTTTGGTATTGTTGTGCTTTTGCTAATTTTAATTTTAGCCGGTGGTTTTGGCTATGCTTTGATGTCAAAAGATTTTGAGCGAAATGAGCCGATAATCGGTGTTGCTGATAAAGTTTATTGGAATCTTAGAACCCCAATGAATATCAAATTTAAAGATGATAGTGGTATAAAATTTGTACGAATTAGTATGAATGATGGGAAAAATGATCTAAATTTATTAAATCAAATCATACAAAATCCAAGTACCGAGCTTGATGTAAATTTAACCTTTCCAAAGACTGGCTTTTTTGCTCAAAAAGATACCTATGAGATGAATATCGAAGCTGTAGATACTAGTAAATGGAGCTTTTTTACTGGCAATAAAGCTAGCAAAAAGGTTGAAGTAGTGCTTGATACTTCAAAGCCTGATCTTTACGTGCTTTCGCAGTCTTATTCTATCTCAAAAGGTGGTAGTGCTGTTGTGGTGTTTAGAGCAACTGATAATCAGCTAAAAGAGGTCTATGTCCAGACAAATTTTGGTAAGAAATTTAAGGCTGTTCCATTTTATAAAGAGGGCTTTTATGCAGCACTTGTTGCTTGGCCAGTTCAGGTTGAAAATTTTAGTGCAGAAGTTATTGCTAGGGACTTCGCAGGCAATGAGAGCAAGTCACATGTTAGATATTTTTATGAAAATGTAAAGTATAAAACTTCAACTATCGCATTAAACGATAGATTTTTAGATGGCAAAATAGTCGATCTAACTGATCAGTATGCAAAAGATCCAAGCGCGCTTTCAAGGCTTGAGAAAATGAGATTTGTCAATGAAACGCTTAGAAATTCAAACGAAGAAAAAATAACAGCACTTACTACAAATCCTGGTGATGAGATGTTATCTGGCTTTAGTGTGACACCATTTTATCCACTAAGAAATGGTAAAAAAGTGGCTGACTTCGCCGATCATAGGTACTATACATATAATAACGAGCAAGTAAGCGAATCATGGCATATGGGAATAGACTTTGCAAGTGTGGCAGCGGCTCCTATAATAGCTAGTAATGCCGGCCGTGTCGTGCTTGCATCTGAAAATGGAATTTATGGATTAAATATTGTGATTGATCATGGATTTGGGCTTTATTCGCTTTATGGACACTGCTCAAGCACTAGAGTAAAAGAGGGCGATATGGTGGCAGTTGGCGATCAGATAGGCACTACTGGAACTAGTGGTCTTGCACTTGGAGATCACCTTCACTTTGGAATTTTAGTCCAAGGCGAAGAGGTGAGACCACAACAATGGATGGATAAAAAGTGGATAAAGGACAATATCACAAGTGTTTTAGATGCTGCAAAAGCGATGATAGACAAGAACTAAAAAATTTGCAAAATTGATTTTTTAGTGCTATCATAAGCGGATTAAAAGTATAAGGAAAATTCTTGAAACAAACTACTATCGCAAGACGCGTTGAGACCGTTGGTATAGGGCTTCATAAAGGTGAGCCGATAAGACTTATACTAGAACCTCTTGATGCAAATTCTGGTATTATTTTGCACCGAGAAGATCTTGGTATTAGTTTTAAAGCTGAACCTAAAAATGTGATAAATACGCAGATGGCAACCGTTGTTGGCAACGAGAAAGGCTTTATTAGTACGATTGAGCATCTAATGTCAGCCATAAATGGTTATGGTATTGATAATATTAGAATCTCTGTTGATGCAAATGAAATTCCCGTCATGGATGGTAGTGCAATAAGCTTTTGCATGCTACTTGATGAGGCTGGCATAAGATATCTTGATGCCGGTAAAAAAGTAATTCTTGTCCGCCGTGAAGTTGAGGTTGTTGAAGGTTCTAAATTTGTACAAACTTCACCTTCAAGAAGTCCAAAATTTGACTATACGATAAAATTTGATCATCCAGTTATTGGTGAACAAAGATATGTTTTTGATTTTAGTAAAAGCTCTTTTATAAAAAATATAGCTCGTGCTAGAACTTTTGGATTTTTGAAAGATTTACAGCGTTTACAAGCTCAAAATTTAGCTCTTGGTGCATCGCTTGATAATGCCGTGGCAATTGATGATACGCATATCCTAAATCCAGAAGGTTTGAGATTTGAAAATGAGTTTGTAAGGCACAAAATTTTAGATGCGATTGGTGATTTAAGCTTGCTTGGAGCGCCTTTATTGGGCGATTATACAGCATTTGCTGGAAGCCATGACCTAAATCACAAATTAACTCTTGCTTTGATGTCCGATGAGAAAAACTACGAGATCGCAACTCTAAATGGCGAACTTCTAAAAGAGTATCAAAAGGTATTTGCATAGAAAATATTGAAATTTTAGTTGTCTCTTTATCGACTCCGCTCTTGGTTGGAGTTTATAAAGACGGCGTAAAATTTGATGAAATTACGACTGATGAACATGCCAGTGAAGCTTTGATAAAGATCTTAGAAAATTTATCCTCTAAATTTAATATCACAAAAATTATCTATGCAAATACGCCAGGCAGTTTTATGGGGCTAAAGGTGGCCTATGTAATATTAAAAACATTTTCTTTGGCTAAAGGCTGCAAATTTTACGCCGTTAGTGGCTTTAGTTTAAATGGTCACCAAGCTATAAGAGCAAATAAAAATTTAAGTTTTGTTTTAAAAGATGGCAAAATTTCACTTGAAAAAGTGGAGCCAGTAGGATTTAGGTTGCCTTTAAATTTAGATGAATTAAAACTAAATTCAGATACACTTCCAGATTATATCATCCAAGCAGTTTAGGAGAAATTTTGAACATCTTAGTGCCTGCAACAAGTGCAAATTTGGGTCCTGGTTTTGATGCTTTGGGGCTTAGTTTGAAGCTTTTTAATAGTGTGAAAATCGAGCCAGCAAAATTTAGCTCAGTGTCGATAAACGGCGAAGGCAGTGGAAGTGTAAATTTAAAGAGAAACAATATATTCTTAAGTATTTTTAATGAAATTTTTTTTGAGCTAACTGGTAAAAATGAAAATTTTAGAGTCGTTTTTGAAAATAATATCCCATTTTCAAGGGGGCTTGGCAGTAGCTCCGCTGTTATCGTTGGGGCCATTGCTTCAGCGTACGAAATGGCTGGCTTTAAGGCAAGCAAAGAGACAGTTTTAAATAAAGCTATCATCTATGAAACCCATCCTGATAATATCTCGCCAGCAGTTCACGGTGGATTTATCAGCGCGATCGTAAAAAATGGTAATGTTTACGCAAATAAAATAAGTTTAAGCGATGAGATAAAAGCAATAGTTGTTATCCCAAATAAACCGATGAGTACATCCTCGTCAAGACAAATTTTACCAAAGAACTATACGATGAAAGAGTGTGTAAATAACTTATCTCATGCCGCTTTTTTAACGTCTTGTTTTTATGAAAAAAAGTATGATCTCTTAAAAATAGCAAGCAAAGATTTGATGCATGAAGAGCGTAGAATGCACGCTTTAGAAGAACTTTTTGAAGTTAGAAAAGTAGCTTATGAAAATGGTGCTTTAATGAGCACGCTTTCAGGCTCAGGTTCAAGCTTTTTAAATATCGCTTACAAAGATGATGCTAAAAATTTACGAGATATTTTAAAGAGTAAATTTGGTGATTTTAGGGTTGAGGTTTTTTCATTTGATAACGATGGATACGAAATTACGCAAAGCTAAAAACAAGTTTAAAAAGATATAATGAACAAAAATAATCCTGTAAGGACATGCGTCGCTTGTAAAATTAAAATTTCTCAGAGCTTGTTAAAAAGATACCGCTTGGTAGGTAAAAATTTAGAACATGGCAAAGGAAATGGTCGTAGCTTTTATCTGTGTGACAAATGTATACAAAAAGATATAAAAATTTTAAAAAAAATAATTGATAAACAAACTAAAGGTGCTCTTATTTGTGATGCACCGAAGTTAAAGGAGATACTCTTAAATGAGCAATGTTAGGATTTCAGAGATCGCAAACGAGCTTGGCTATCCAAGTAAAGAGATAGTAGAAAAAGCTCAAGAGCTAGGATTAAAAGTCAAAACTCACTCAAATGCAGTTAGCCTTGAAGAGGCCGAAGCTATATATGAATATGTTCAAACTGGCGTGATACCAGATAAATTTAAAAAGAAAAAGAGTGAACCTAAACCAAAAAAAGAGCCTAAAAAAGAAGTAGAAAAAGAGTCAGTAAAAAAAGAAGAAAAACAAAAAAGTGAACCTAAAAAAGCTACTACTAAAACTGAGTCAAAGTCGGTAAAAGCTGAGCCTAAGAAAGAGGCACAAATTTTAGAAGAAAAACAAAAAATTGAGCCTAAAAAAGAAGAAATAAAAGTAGAGCAAAAACAAGTCGAAGCTCCAAGGCCAAAAGAGAGCTTGGCCGATGTGACTCAAAAAAGACGTGGCCTTGTGATAGTAAAAAAGAAAAAAGACTATGAAGCGCCAATTGCTACAAAAGAAGAGAAAAAGCCTGAGCCAAGCATAGCTAATATAAGCGATTTTAAAAGTATGTTTTCAGCAAATGATGAAAATTTAGCTAAGAAAAAGAAAAAAGATAAAAAAGTAGTTGTTGCAAGTAAAAAGGATAACACTCAGAAGATGGATCTACTTGGCGGAAGTGATTTTGGTGACATTGTACTAGAAGATGAAGATGTAGTTGTTCTTCCTGATTTTAGTTTTAAAACTCCGGTACCAGCACCTGCTCAAAAGACAAAACAGCCAAATGTTATGAGAACTACGGTCAACAATACGATAAATTCATTTGGCGAAGGTGGCATACAAAGAAGAGCTAGAAAAAAACACAAAAAGCCTGAAAATAAACAAAACAATGAAGCTGTGACGTCTATAAGTATTCCAAAAGAAATTCGTGTTTATGAATTTGCTGAAAAGCTAAACAAACAGCCAAGCGAGATTATTGGTAAGCTTTTCATGCTTGGTATGATGACAACTAAAAATGACTTTTTGGATGAAGATGCGATCGAAATTTTAGCTGATGAGTTTAATGTAGAGGTTAATATCATCGACGATCAAAAAGAATTTGACTACGTAGCAGCCTATGAAGAAGAGATAAAAGACGATGAAAATCTCCAGCCAAGAGCACCAGTCATAACCATCATGGGTCACGTTGATCATGGTAAAACTTCATTGCTTGATTACATAAGAAAATCACGTGTAGCAGCAGGAGAGGCTGGTGGTATCACTCAGCATGTTGGTGCTTATATGGTAAATAAAAACGGCAAAAACATCACATTTATTGACACCCCAGGTCACGAAGCGTTTACTGCTATGCGCGCAAGAGGTGCTGGTGTAACTGATATAGTTATCATCGTTGTTGCAGCAGATGACGGCGTAAAACCACAAACAAAAGAGGCGGTCAGCCACGCAAAAGCTGCTGGTGTACCAATAATCATCGCGATAAACAAAATGGATAAAGAGTCAGCAAATCCTGACTTAGTAAAGACTGGTCTTGCTGAGCTTGATATCATGCCAACAGAGTGGGGCGGAAAATATGAATTTGTGCCAATCTCTGCAAAAACAGGCATGGGTATAGATGATCTATTAGAGATCGTGCTTTTACAAGCTGACCTTTTAGAGTTAAAAGCAAATCCAAAAGCAAATGCAAAAGCAACTGTCATCGAGAGCTCGCTTCAAAAAGGTCGTGGCCCAGTCGCTACTATCATCGTTGAAAATGGTACGCTTCATGTTGGAGATACTGTCGTAGCAGGCGTTGCGTATGGAAAGATAAGAAGCTTGCTTGATGACCAAGGTAAGCCTTTGCAAGATATAAAACCAGGCGAATGTGGTGTGATAGTAGGTCTTAGCGAAATAGCAGAGGCTGGCGAGACGCTAATAGGTGTAAAAACAGATAAAGAGGCTCGTGAATACGCGCAGAAAAAAGCTGAATATATCCGCCAAAAAGAGCTTAGTAAGAGTACAAAAGTTAGTATTGACGAGCTTAGTGCTAAGATTGCTGAGGGTGAGTTAAAGACGCTTCCAATCATCATCAAAGCTGACGTTGGTGGCTCACTTGAGGCACTAAAAGCAAGCCTAGAAAAACTAGCAAATGATGAGATCAGAGTAAATGTCATCCACTCTGGTGTTGGCGGCATCACGCAAAGCGACGTAGCACTTGCTAGTGCGAGCGAAGACTGCATAATCCTTGGTTTTAACATAAGACCAACTGGCGAGATAAAAGAAAAGGCAAAAGAGAGCGGTGTCGAGATAAAGACTTATAATGTTATTTATAATTTAATTGACGACGTGAAAGCGATCTTGGGCGGACTAATGTCACCGATCATCAGAGAAGAGCAGCTTGGTCAAGCTCAGGTTCGTCAAGTGATCCATGTGCCAAAAGTTGGAACTATTGCTGGATGTATCGTCACTGAAGGCACGATAAATAGAGGCGCAAAAATTCGCCTTATTAGAGAAGGCGTGGTCGTTTATGAGGGCTTAGTAAGCTCACTAAAACGCTTCAAAGATGATGTCAAAGAGGTCGCTAAAGGTTATGAGTGTGGCGTTGGTATCGAAAATTTCAATGATATTAGAGAAAACGACTACATCGAAAGCTTTAAAGAAGTCAAGGAGAAAGCTACTCTATGAACGCTAACGAAATAAAGCGTATGAGAACAGAGAGTGTGCTAAAAGAGCTCATCCCAGAGGCTTTAGCTACTCTTGAAGATAGCATTTTAAAGGGGCTTTGTGTCACTGATGTCGAGTGTAAAAAAGGTAGATACGACGCCTTTGTTTATCTTGATAAAATGGCATTTGATGAGCGTGAACAAGAGTATATTTTGGGGCATTTAAAGCGAGTTTGTAGGCATTTGCAAAACCACTGCATGGCAGCTGAGGGCTGGTATAGATGCCCAAATTTTCACTTTAAATTTGACGATAGATTAGAGTATCAAAACCATATGGATAAGTTGTTTGATAAAATTTCAAAGGATTTAAACAAAAATGGATAATTTAGACAAACTAGTACGCGAATGCGGCGTAGAGCTTTACGACAGCGAGATCGCAAATGAAAATGGCAGGGTTATTTTTAGAGTTTACATCACAAAAAAAGACGGAGTTAGCCTAGATGATTGCGAAAAAGTAAGTCGTCTGCTTTCACCTATTTTTGACGTGACACCGCCAGTTAGTGGGGATTATAACCTCGAAGTTAGTTCGCCTGGTCTTGAGAGAAAGCTTAGCAAGCCATCTCACTTTAAAGCGAGCGTTGGTGAGCTAGTTAAAGTTCAAACCGAGGCTGAGAAATTTGCAGGAAGGCTTGTAAAAGCAGACGAAGAGGGCATAGCAGTTGAAAACGAAGAGGGAATCTTTGAGATCAACATCAGTGAGATAAAAAAAGCAAAAACATATTTGGAGTGGTAAATGCTAAGCGACATCGAGATAACTCACCAAACGAAACTAGAACACATCAGTAAAGTTGCTGCAAGACTAGGCTTAAGTGAAGACGAGCTTGAACTTTACGGCAAATATAAGGCAAAAATTTCTCCAAGGCTTGAGCCGTCAAACTCAAAGCTCATCTTGGTTACCGCTACTAACCCAACCCCATACGGCGAGGGTAAAACGACTATGTCGATTGGTCTAGCCGACGCACTAAATTTACTTAGTAAAAAGGTTTGTCTAGCACTTCGCGAGCCATCTCTTGGGCCAGTTTTTGGCATAAAGGGCGGAGCAGCAGGTGGTGGTTACTCGCAGCTTGCGCCGATGGAGGATCTAAATTTACACTTTACTGGCGACTTTCATGCGATAACATCGGCAAATAACCTCATTTCTGCCATGATAGATAATAGCCTTTATCAAGAAAATCCACTAAAAATCGAGAAAATTTTATGGAAGCGCTGTATGGATATGAACGACCGCGCGCTTAGATTTATCACTGTGGGACAAGGCGGTAGGACGGACGGCGTGCCAAGAGAAGATGGCTTTAATATCACCGCTGCAAGTGAGATCATGGCTGTGCTTTGTCTAGCTACGAGCCTTTCTGATCTAAAAGAGCGCGTGGCAAATATTATGGTCGCCTACGATAGTGATAAAAAGCCTATCTATGTGCGTGATCTAGGCTGCGAAGACGCTGTTTGTATACTTTTAAAAGATGCAATTAAGCCAAATTTATTTCAAACGCTTGAGCACACACCTACGCTCGTGCATGGTGGTCCATTTGCAAACATCGCGCACGGCTGCAACTCAGTCATCGCAACAAAAACAGCTCTAAATTTAGCTGACTACGTCATCACTGAAGCTGGCTTTGGCTCAGAGCTTGGTTCCGAGAAATTTTTAGATATAAAATGCAGGGTTGCTGACATCAAACCAAGCGCTGTGGTGCTTGTAAGTACGATCAGATCGCTAAAATATAACGGCGAAGCAAACAAAGATGAGATCACAAAACCAGATATGAACGCTCTTAAAAAAGGTATCGAAAACCTTGGTGGACACATCGAAAATTTAAAAGGAAAATTTGGACAAAACGTAGTTGTGGCGCTTAACAAATTTGGCTTTGACACCGATGAAGAGATAAATTTTGTAAAAGAGTACTGCCGTGAGCTTGGTGTAGAAGTGGCAGTTTGTGAGAATTTCTTAAAAGGCGGTAAAGGTGCGCTTGAGCTTGCCGAGCTAGTTTTAAAAGCGTGCGATAAGCCAAGCAAGATAAATTTCACATACGAGATGAGCGACGATACGAAAACTAAAATAGAAAAGGTCGCTAAGGAAATTTATGGAGCTGGTGAGGTGGTCTTTGAGGAAGCCGCTCTTAAAAAGCTTGAGATGATAAATGAGCTAAATTTGAGCCATTTGCCAGTTTGTATCGCAAAAACTCAGTATTCATTTAGCGACGATGCGAAGCTTTTGGGTAGAGCAAAGGGCTTTACATTTAGTGTAAAAGACCTTGATATTAGAACCGGGGCTGGCTTTATAGTCGCAGTTTGCGGTAAGATCATGCTAATGCCAGGACTTCCAAAAGTGCCAGCTGCTGTTAATATGAAGATAGATGCAGACGGCAAGATCGACGGTTTATCGTAAATTTAGAAAATATGAAATTTGTAAAAATACTCTTTTTAATAGTTTTAAGTATTTTCTTCGTTGGATGCGGAGGAAGATATAAATATAATGTTGAGCCAACGCCGATACAAAAAGGCGTGGCTAAATATATTATTAGCGATTTTAACCTAACATTGACAAACCAGCCAACTAGATACGAGCATAACACTAACTATAAAAATGAAAACGAACTTCGTGATGAGTTTGTGGAATTTATAAACAAACATCTAAAAGAGCAGGGTATTTTAGGGGATGAAAATAGCTTTAAGATAAAAATACAAATGGACTATGAAAGATGGTTTAACTGGGGTAGCAAGGCGTTAAACAAGCCACACTTTCGCTATAGCGTGAAAATTTATGATAACGATGATAGGCTTTTGGTCTCTTACTCTATACCAGTCTCTACAACGAAATATGGCTATTTTAAAGAGATCGCTGTTTTGGCGGAGATTGCTGCATTTAGGTGGGATGCGGAGGATGAGCCGACAGATATCGACTTGACCTCAAAAACTCTTGTTGATGAGATAAAAGATATAGGAAAATAAAAATAGTCTGCTAAGATGAACGACGAATTTTACATGGATCTTGCTTTAAGTGAGGCTTGGAAATTTCAGATCCTGACCTATCCAAATCCAGCCGTTGGATGCCTTATTCTTGATGAAAATGGTCAAATTTTATCTTGTAAGGCTCATGAAAAGGCTGGATATTTGCACGCTGAGCCAACGGCGATACTCTTTGCGCTTTGCAAAAAAAGTGAAAAATTTAAAGATGATTTTATAAAAGCATATAATGAAAAATTTTTCTTAAATTTAAAGCCTATTGATCTTGAAGATCAGCCTTTAGAGCCAAAATTTACCTACGAATTTATACTAAAAAACCACTCAAATTTACTAAAAAATGCAAAAGCCTACGTCACTCTTGAGCCTTGCTCGCATCATGGTAAAACGCCACCTTGTGCAAATTTGCTAAAAGAGCTTAGCTTTAGCGAGGTGATAATCGGCAGCCACGATGAAAATAAAATAGCAAGTGGCGGCGGAAATTTACTTCAGAATGCTGGAGTGAATGTTAAATTTGGCGTTTTAAAAGAGCGTTGTGATAAGCTACTTGAGCCATTTTTGGCCTATCAAAATGGTGGCTTTAGTTTTTTAAAAATCGCAATTAGTAAAAATGGCGTGGCAAGTGGCGGCATCATCGCAAATGAGCTTAGCCGCACGCATGTCCATAAACTAAGAAGCGTCATAGATACGCTAGTGATCGGCGGCAACACAGTGCGAGTTGATCGTCCAAAGCTTGATAGTAGGCTAGTAAGTGGCGGCAAAAATCCAGATGTCATAATCTACTCAAGAAGTGATAAATTTGATAAGACAATACCGCTTTTTAGCGTGCCAGGGCGCAAAGTTAGTATTCAAAAAAAGCTTAGCTTAAAAGGACTTAGCATGTTTGAAGGCGCTGATGAGTTTTTAAAACTTGCAAAAGATGGCAAGCTAGCAAACGCAAAATGGCTACTTATCTATCAAAGCTCAAATTTTAAGGATGGTAAAAACTTGAGCCTTGATCTAAAATTAAAGCCACTATTTAGTGGGAATTTTGGAGACGATAGCTACACTTGGTATGAAATTTTGGATTAAATATCTAGGCCAAAATAGTGCTTAACTAAAAAACCAATACCAAATGAAATGATCGCAACACCAAAAGTTATCACACACATCTCAACCACTCTTGGCAAAAATTTAAGTTCTTTTGCTACGCTTATGTAAAAGTTGTAAGTGATAATGGCAACAAAGGCAAAGAAAAACATCGACAAGACAGCGTAAACACCACTTGAAAAGATGAAAAATGGAAGTATCAAAAACGCCGTTGTTATGATGTACGAACCACCTGTATAGAGCGAATAGGTAAGCGGTTTGATCTCGTCACTTGGATTTTCTTTTGACTCAAGATAGGCTGATCCTGCCATAGAAAGAGCAGCTGCAATACCCATGATAAGGCCTGTCGCACCAACTGATTTTGTATTTGAAAAAGCAAGTGCGATACCACTTAGTGTGCCAGTTAGCTCAACTAATGCGTCATTCATGCCAAGCACGATACCACCAGCATTTACGAGCTTTGTGTCTTTTAGCATGGAGATTAGACTATTTTCGTGATTAACCTCTTCATCATAGATGTCTTTAGCCTCAGGATATTCATCTATGATGTCAAGATAAAATTTCTCCGCATCCTCTTCACGTGACTCCATAAATTTTAAAGTAAAAGATGTACCAAAAATTTTAACAAGTATCGTATAGAAGATGACTTTGAATAAATTTGCAGTTCTACTCTCACCTGTTATCTTTTGGCAAAAAGCATAGTGTCGTTTTTCTTCAGTGATTAATTTACGAAGTATTTTTTTATTTTCTTCATTTTTTTCACTAGCTTCGAGTAACGTATAGATGGCGGTATCATCTGCTTCATTTTGTAGCTGTTTTAAAGCACGCTTTTTATCTAGCATAAATTCCCCTTTTTTAATTTTGTAAGATTTTGGATTTTGAAGTATAAGATTAGATGGTGCGATCAGCGAGACTCGAACTCGCACACCTAGCGGCACTACCCCCTCAAGATAGCGTGTCTACCAATTCCACCATGATCGCAAAAAGAGTAAAAGCCCCAAAAGGGGCTAAATTTAAGCTTTACGCTTAGCCAAGCATTGGGTTTGCGTAAAGAACGATAAGTGTAATAACAAGTGCGTAGATAACTTGTGCTTCGATCATCGCAAGAGCGATAAACATTGTAGTCATAAGTTTGCTACCAACACCTGGGTTTCTAGCTGTTCCGCTAATTGTTGCAGCAGCTGTGTTACCCATACCAATAGCACCGCCAAGAGCTGCAAGGCCAAGACCAATACCACCAGCGATAACCGAATATGATCTAATCATCTCGCCATCAGCACCAAATGCAAATGCAGCAAGACCAAGAATTAAAAACACGATCTTTTTCATCGTTGCTCCTTTAAAATTTTAAAGCTCTTTCGGATCTGTCCCCTACTTAAACTTTATGAGCCGTAATATTACAAAAACAAAACTTTGTTTCAAATAAAAACACTAAAAATTTAAATTGCCTATAAAAAATTCTTGGCTTAGAAAAATAAAAGTTTTTTTATGTTATCTTTGAAAAAATTAATTTATTCTTAATCTCAGGTAATCAATGATAAATGAAAAATTTTCAAAAATAGGCTTTGTTCTTGCGATGGCAGGATCGGCTGTTGGACTTGGTAATGCATGGAAATTTCCAACAATGGTAGGAAACAATGGCGGTTCAGCATTTATAGTTTTATATTTACTTCTCACGTTTGCTATTGCTTTTGTAGCGTTTTTAGCGGAGCTTAGCATTGGTAAGCTTGGTGAGAGTGACGTTGTAAGCTCCATTTATAAACTTGCTCCAAAACACAAAAAAATATGGTCTCTTTCGGGCTTTTTTATGATAGGAGCGATACTTATAGCTTCATTTTATATGGTAGTTATTGGCTGGATTTTAAAGTATATCTATCTTAGTTTTTCGCCACTTTTGGCTGATACTAAAGAAGCAGCAACGCAGTTTAATACACTTTTGGCAAATGATCTAACCAGTGCCGTGCTTTGCTTTAGTCTAGTCTTTTTAATGGTATTTTTTGCTGTTTCAAAAGGTGTGAAAAGTGGCATTGAAAAGCTAAATATCTGGATGATGCCGAGTCTTTTTATACTGCTTGTTTGTATACTTTTTTATGCAATTAGTATGGGCGATGGCTTTGTTAAGGCGGCTAAATTTTTATTTGTACCAAATTTTAGCGCGATCACGCCAGATGTTGTTTTGCAAGCTCTTGGACTTGCGTTTTTCTCGCTATCTATGGGTGTTGGCGTCATACCGACATACGCTGCAAATTTACCGGAGCAGACAAATCTTATAAAATCAACGCTTTCTATCATCTTTATAAACATATTAATAGGCATTATGATGGGGCTTGTGGTCTTTACATTTATATTTGCTTATGGGGCTGATAGTACGGCAAGTGGACCAGGGCTTATTTTTATCTCACTTGTTACGCTTTTTGCAAAGCTTGGGATAGTTGGCAATATTATGGCTATCGCATTTTTTGTTTCGCTTTTATTTGCTGGTGTTACAAGTGCTGTTTCGATGATAGAACCATTTGCTTACTATTTGGTTAGAAAATTTGAAATTTCACGTAAAATGGCTCTTGTTTATATTGGAATTTTTGTCTATATTTTAGGCCTTTTTTGTATTTTTTCATATTATGCGCAGACGGCTAATATTTTTAGTATTTTTGGTAAGCCAGTCTTTGATGCACTTGATTTTCTTACTTCAAATATAATGATGCCAATAGGTGCCATAATTTTTAGTTTTTTTGTTGGCTATAAACTTAAAAAAGAGAGCCTATATCTACTCTTTGGCGAATTTATGGGAAAAGTATTTTTTGAAATTTGGTACTTCACTCTAAGATATATCGTGCCAATTGCAATTTGTGCCATCATGATCTATCAAATAGCAGGTAAATGATGGATAGATTTAGTAAAGTTGGTTTTGTTCTTTCTATCATTGGAGCGGCTATTGGCCTTGGTAATGCGTGGAAATTTCCATACATGGTCGGTAGTAACGGTGGTTCAGCATTTATTCTTATATATCTATTTTTTGCTTTTGTTGTCGGCCTTAGTATATTTTTTGCTGAGATGGCAATGGGCAAAATTTCACGCCTTGACACGGTTGGGGCATTTAAAAGTCTAGCTACAAAGGGGGCAAATTCTTGGAAATTTGCTGGTGTTGTGATGGTGACAGGGTTATTCATCGCATCTTTTTACACACTCATCATTGGTTGGGTTTTAAAATACGTTATCTTAAGTCTTGGTGAGCTTCCAAAAGATATGGCAAGCTCAGAAGCGCTTTTTGTAAATTTTACTTCAAAGGGCATAGAGGAGCAAATTTTATATTTTAGCATCGCTTTTTTTGCCTACTTTTTTATACTTACAAAAGGTATAAAAAGTGGAATAGAGCGTATAAATGTATATCTTATTCCGACACTTTTTATTTTACTTTTGCTTATGCTCGGCTACTCTTTTGGTATGAATGGATTTGATGAGGCGGCTAAATTTTTACTAGTACCAGACTTTTCAAAGATAGATCAAGGCGCTATCTTAAATGCTCTTGGGTTAGCTTTTTTTACGATGTGTATTGGCATTGGCTGCATTTTAACTTACTCATCAAGCCTAGGCAATGATACAAATTTATTCACTTCATCACTTTATGTAGTCTTTGCAAATATAATTATTAGCGTAATTATAGGGCTTATAGTTTTTACATTCACCTATGAATTTGGCTCAGAGCCATCAAAGGGTGCAGGGTTAGCATTTATCTCGCTTCCAACGCTTTTTGCAAAGCTTGGTTTGCTTGGAAATTTCTTAGCTTTTGCATTTTTTACATCTTTATTTTTTGCTGGTATAACATCGGTTATTTCACTAGTTGAACCATTTATATTTTTCTTAAATAAAAGCTTGGGACTTAGTAGAAATAGATCAATTATTATTGTTGGTGCCGTAGTTTATCTTTTGGGAATTTTATGCGCATTAAGCGGTATTGGCGATTTTAAGGAGTCACTTACATTTTTTGGTAAGAGCTTTTTTGATTTGCTTGATTATATTAGCTCAAACATTATGCTACCACTTGGTGGCATTATATTTGCCCTTTTTGTTGGGTACTTTATGAAATTTGAGCTTTTAAAAGAGCTATTCTTGCCTTATATGGGTAAGGTTGTTTTTAAAATTTGGTATTTTTTAATAAGGTTTGTGGCACCAGTTTTAGTTTTTGTGGTGCTAGTAAGGGAGATTGCATAATGGCAAAAGAACAGTTTTCTAAAATAGGTTATGTTTTAGCAGTTGCAGGGTCAGCTGTTGGACTTGGCAATGCATGGAAATTTCCATATATGGTTGGTGAAAATGGTGGATCGGCATTTGTTATTTTATATCTTTTGATAACGTTTTTAGTTGGCATACCTATCTTTATGGCAGAGCTAAGTATTGGCAAGCTTAGCGAGAGCGATAGTGTAAATGCCTTTAGAAAGTTGGCAAATAAAAATAAAAATTTATGGCAGCTGGTTGGAATTTTAGCTATGGTAACCGCAGCTATAATCTCATCTTATTATATTGTTATCATCGGCTGGGTCTTTAAGTATTTCACACTATCTTTTACCGGTCTTCCAAACGATATAGAAAGTTCAAAAGTAATATTTAACGAGCTTCTTACACATGGTCTTGGCGAGCAGACACTTTATTTTGTTATAGCATTTGTAGCTTGCTTTTTTATCCTTTCAAAAGGAGTGAAAAGTGGTATTGAAAAGCTAAATGTTTGGATGATGCCAAGCCTATTTATCATGGTTTTAATCATGCTTATCTTTTCTATGATGATGAATGGCTTTACAAAATCGGCTGAGTTTTTACTTGTTCCTGACTTTAGCAAAATTTCATTTAATTCGCTTTTGCTTGCTCTTGGACTTGCTTTTTGGACACTATCTCTTGGTATGGCAGCGATCATTACATATTCAGCTAGTCTAAGTGATGATACAAATTTAGCCACTTCTACGCTAAGTATCGTCTTTATAAATATCGTCTTAGCCATCATGATGGGTCTTGTTATCTTTACATTTATATTTGAATTTGGTGCCGAGCCGTCTCAAGGACCAGGACTTGTCTTTATCTCGCTTCCAACGCTCTTTGCTAAGCTTGGTGTGATAGGTCAAATTTTAGCTGCAGCATTTTTTGCTGCACTTATCTTTGCTGGCATTACTTCAGCTATCTCTATCGTAGAGCCGTTTGTATTTTTCTTGATCAGAGAGTATAGCATTAGCAGGATAAAAGCTCTTAGCATAGTTGGAGCCGGTGTTTTTGTATTGGGATTTTTATGTCTTTTATCAAATATAGAAAATGTTGGCGACAAATTTATGCTCTTTGGTAAAAATTTCTTTGATTTTCTTGATTTTACCGCTTCAAATGTTCTGCTTCCAATTAGTGGCATAGGTGGAGCGATATTTGTTGGATATTTTATGAAAAGAGAGGCACTTTATGTGCTATTTAGCCCATATATGAGCGACTTTGTATTTAGTGCGTGGTATTTTTTATTAAGATATGTGGCACCAGTTTGTGTATTTATCATTATGATAAATAAATTGTTTTTTTAAGGGTTGTTTATGCAAAAAGTTGAGAAATTTTTTGATAAGGTTGGCGATATAGTCGGCTATATTTGCATGTTTATTATGGCTTTGATGATAATAGACGTCTTTTTTAACGTTGTGGCAAGGTATTTTTTTTCTTATGGAAATGTCGCATTTCAGGAGCTTGAGTGGCATTTTTTTGCTGTGATATTTTTGCTTGGTATGAGCTATGCATTAAAAGAAGATGCACATGTTAGGGTTGATATCTTTTACGCTAAATTTTCACCAAAAAATAAAGCTCTTGTAAATATGATAGGAACTGTTATTTTTGTAATTCCATTTGCACTTTTGGTTTCAAATTTATCGTTTGAATTTGTGAGTGATGCTTATACTTCAGCTGAAGCTAGTGCAGATCCAGGTGGTCTTACTCACAGATGGATCATAAAAGCACTTATTCCTTTTTCTTTTTATCTACTTGTATTTTTTGCGATTGGCTTTTTTATAAGAAATTTTAATCTTTACAAAAAAGCTAAAAAGGGGGAATAATGGCTGGCTTGATAATGTTTATAGCTGCGCTTTTGATGCTAGGCATTGGCTTTCCAGTAGCCTTTACCTTTGGTGCGGTTTCGATGATATTTGGCATGATTGGTAGTATTGTTGAGAGTATTGGAGACGGAGATGGGCTACTTGGAAGTATTGAAGTTTTCAAAGATATGTTTAACTTCATGCCTTATAGAATTTTCTCTATCATGGAGAGTAGAATTTTTATAGCAGTTCCACTTTTTGTCTTTATGGGCGTTGTGCTTCAAAAGTCAAAACTAGCTGAGAGGCTACTTGAGAGCATGGGTATGCTTTTTGGAGAAATTCGCGGAGGTATTGCTATTAGTACTATCTTGGTTGGAGCACTTCTTGCAGCTTCAACTGGTGTTGTTGGTGCAAGTGTCGTTGCAATGGGCGTTATAAGCTTGCCTGTTATGTTAAAGTATAAATACGACCAAGCGCTAGGTTGTGGCACTATATGTGCTGCTGGTACGCTTGGACAGATCATTCCACCTTCTATCGTGCTGATTATTTTGGGTGATATATTTTCAGTGCCAGTTGGTGAGCTTTTTCATCAAGCCATCATCCCAGGACTCACGCTAGTAGCAGTTTATATCATTTATATTTTGATTGTTGCTTATTTGAAACCAGATACCGCACCAGTAGTAAAAGATGAGAGCGGTGTTAGTAAATTTAAGCAGACCATGAGAGCACTAATCGCTATCTTTCCGCCACTTTTGCTGGTTATTTGCGTATTGGGTTCTATATTTGCAGGTATCGCTACACCAACTGAAAGTTCAGCTTTTGGCTGCGTTGGAGCCATTATTTTAGCTATTTTTTATAGGACATTTTCATTTTCTATGATAAAAGAGGCATTGGCAGAAAGCGTAAAAACTACAGCACTTGTCTTTGCCATACTTGTTGGTGCGACAGCCTTTTCTATGGTATTTAGTTACACTGGTGGAGATGAGATTGTTGAAAAATTTATGACAAATTTACCAGGCGAGAAGTGGGGCTTTATCATTTTTAGTATGGTTGTCATCTTTGTGCTTGGCTTTTTTATCGACTTTGTTGAAATTTCATACATTGTGCTTCCTATTTTGGTACCAATAGCCGCAAAGCTTGGTATAAATCCAATTTATCTAGCAATCTTAGTTGCTATGAATTTACAAACTTCATTTTTGACGCCGCCATTTGGTTTTAGCTTATTTTTCCTAAGATCAGTCGCACCAGCTGAGATAAAAACGACTGCTATTTATAAAGGTGTTGTGCCTTATATTTTTATTCAGCTTGCTGTACTTGTATTTTTCTGCGTCTTTCTAATGGAATTAAAGCCAATGCTTGATGCGAGCCACGGCGGATTATTAAACTTCTTACTCTCACTTTTTAAATGATATAAAAGTTTTTGGTTGTAAAATACCAAAAAACAAGCAAAATGGCTAATTTGAGTTTCTAATCAATTTAGCCATTTTCTATGAACTCTTTAAATAAATTTATAAAATTAATGAGGTGGGTGATGGCGAAGAAATTTATCGATGTTATGGATACGACCTTTAGAGACGGCTTTCAGTCAGTTTATGGCGCTAGAGTGCTTATGAACGACTTTTTGCCCGCGCTTGAAGCGGCCAAAGAGGCTGGCATAGAGCATTTTGAATTTGGCGGAGGAGCGAGATTTCAAAGCCTTTATTTTTACCTAAATGAAGACGCTTTTGCGATGATGGATAAATTTAGAAGCATCGTAGGACCAAAAGCAAACCTTCAAACCCTAAGCAGGGGCGTAAATACCGTCACACTTGATACTGGTAGCCGCGAACTTATCGACCTTCACGCAAAACTTTTCAAAAAACATGGAACCACCACCATTAGAAATTTTGACGCACTAAATGACGTTGAAAATTTAAAATATTCAGGCGAGAGGATCGCTCATCACGGACTAAAACACGAAGTCGTCGTTACTATGATGGACTTGCCAAGTGGCTGTGTGGGAGCTCATGATGTTAAATTTTATGAGAAAATTTTAAGAGAAATTTTAGATGCAAATATCCATTATCACAGCGTTTGCTTCAAAGATGCAAGTGGCACGAGCAGCCCACAAAAGGTCTATGAAACCATAAAAATGGCTAGAAAGCTACTTCCAGAAAAAACTCATATTAGACTTCACACTCATGAAACAGCAGGCGTAAGTGTGGCTTGCTATCTTGCAGCGCTTGAGGCTGGTGTCGATGGCATAGATCTAGCCGCAAGCCCAGTAAGTGGTGGTACAAGTCAGCCAGATATCCTAACCATGCTTCACGCAGTAAAAGGCAAAAACTACGATCTTGGCGGACTTGACGTGGAGAAAATTTTAAAATATGAAAGCGTTTTGAATGATTGTTTAAAAGAGTATTTCTTACCGCCTGAAGCCGTGCAAGTAAGCCCTCTAATACCATTTTCACCGATGCCTGGTGGCGCACTCACTGCAAATACCCAGATGATGAGAGATAATAACATCTTAGATAAATTTCCAGAGGTCATCCTTGCGATGCGCGAGGTGGTGCAAAAAGGTGGATACGGTACTTCAGTAACGCCGGTTAGTCAGTTTTATTTTCAGCAAGCATTTAATAATGTAATGTTTGGTAAGTGGAAAAAGATCGCTGAGGGATACGGCAAAATGGTGCTTGGCTACTTTGGCAAGACTCCGGTCACACCTGATAAAGAGATCATTAAGCTTGCAAGCGAGCAACTAGGGCTAAAACCAACTACAAAACACGCAGTTGATATAGCTGATAAAGATGAGAGCAAGTCACTTGCCCACGTAAAAGAAATTCTAAAGCAAAACAATATAAAAACTACCGAAGAAAATATATTTATAGCAGCTGCTTGTAAAGAAAAAGGCATCGCATTCTTAAAAGGTGAAGCTAAAGTAAATGTAAGAAAAATCGATCCAAATGCTAAGGCAAATGAATGCAGACAAACTCAAAGCGGCAGATATAGCGTCGTCGTAAATGGTAGCCGCTACAATGTCGAAGTAAGCGAAGGCTTTAACGATAGCATCCAAGTAAAATCAATCACCGAAGTTGAAGGCAAGAGCGTAAAAAATGCCAAAAGTGCAGCAGCAGGTGCAACTGAAAATGATATCGTTGCAAGCTTGCCGGGCGCTGTGCATAAAATTTTGGTAAGCGCAGGAGACCATGTCAAAAAAGGGCAAGCTGTAGTCGTGCTTGAAGCAATGAAGATGGAGATAGAGGTCAAAGCCCCAAAAGATGGTGTGATAGGCTCTATCGAGGTTAGCAAAGGTCAAAGCGTCGCGAACAATCAAGTAGTGGCTAAATTTAAATAAATTTGCCACTTTTAAAAAGATAGTGTTAAGCGAAATTTGATTAACATTTTGATGACTTTTAGGTCAGAATTTATAAAGAAACGAAAATTTTAAAAGGAAATAACATGATAAATAAACTAGACGAATTAGGTCTAAAAGAGATCAAAAAGATAAATTACAATCTAAACTACGACGAGCTTTTTGAGCTTGAAAAGGCAAACAACGAGGGTAGGGTTTCAAGCAACGGCACATTTATGGTTGATACGGGAATTTTTACTGGAAGAAGCCCAAAAGATAAGTATTTCGTCAAGCAAGATCCAAGCCAAAAATACATCGCTTGGGGTAAGATAAATCAGCCTATCACAAAAGAGCTTTTTGATAAGCTTCTTAAAAAAGCAAAAGAGCAGCTAAGTGGCAAAGAAATTTTCATCCAAGACGCATTTTGTGGAGCTAGCAAAAAGAGCCAAAAATCAGTTCGTTTTGTTACCGAAGTAGCGTGGCAAGCACATTTTGTAAAAAATATGTTTATCCGCCCAAGTGAGGCAGAGCTAGCTAAATTTGAGCCTGATTTTGTAGTATATAACGCTTGTAAGACAAAAAATGAGGACTACAAGGCTGATGGACTACATTCAGAGGTCTTTGTTATATTTAACGTTGAGGAAAATGTCGCAGTGATCGGCGGCACATGGTACGGCGGCGAGATGAAAAAGGGTATTTTTTCTATGATGAACTACTGGTTGCCACTTGAGGGCAAGCTAAGTATGCACTGCTCTGCAAATGTAGGCGAGAAAGGCGATACAGCGCTATTTTTTGGTCTATCTGGCACTGGCAAAACGACACTTTCAACTGATCCAAAACGCAAGCTAATAGGCGATGACGAGCACGGCTGGGATGATGATGGCGTATTTAACTTTGAGGGTGGTTGCTACGCAAAATGTATAAACCTTGATCCAAGTAGCGAGCCAGAAATTTATGCAGCGATCAGGCGTGATGCGCTACTTGAAAATGTCGTGGCTGACGAAAATGGCGTGGTTGATTACAAAGATGGCTCAAAGACTGAAAATACACGCGTGAGCTATCCGATCTATCACATCGACAACTACGAACCAAGCTCAAGTGCTGGCCATCCAAAAAATATCATCTTTTTAAGTGCTGACGCTTTTGGCGTGCTTCCTCCAGTTGCGAAGCTTACAAAAGAGCAGGCGATGTATTATTTCTTAAGTGGCTATACAGCAAAAGTTGCTGGCACAGAGCGCGGTATTACTGAGCCAGTCGCTACTTTTAGCGCTTGCTTTGGCGAGCCATTTATGCCACTTCACCCAACTGTTTATGCAAAACTACTAGGCGAGAAGATCGATAAACACGGTGTTAATGTCTATCTTGTAAATACAGGCTGGAGTGGCGGTGCTTACGGTGTTGGTAAGCGCATGAGCATAAAAGCAACTCGTGCTTGCATAAATGCGATCCTTGATGGCAGCATCACAAAATGCGAATTTGAAAATTTTGATAAATTTAACTTCGCTATCCCAAAAGAGCTTGATGGCGTCGAGACAAAACTACTAAATCCTATAAACACATGGACGCATCCGACTGAGTATAACGCTTCACGCGATAAGCTTGCTAAAATGTTTGTTGAAAATTTCAAACGTTACGAAGATGTAAAAGAGGGTGTTGAGTACGCTAAAGCTGGACCAAAAGCTTAATTTATATAGCCTTGCAAAAAAGTTTGCAAGGCTAGTTTTTTAGTTGATATTTTTGATATGACTAAATTTAAAGTATCTCTCTTCTAAATTCCAATCTCAAGTGTTACATTTGTAAATTTATTCTAGTAGGTAACAAAATATTAGATATTGCCAAATATATAAGTTACTAATAAAATTTTCCTATTACACTTAGTCTCTAGTTTTCTTTTTGTGCTTGAACCAGTTATCAAATATTGTTTATTGTGTTGTTTTCTAAAAATTTTTATAGGTTTGAGGAGGAGATAGATCGCATAAATTTAGAATAAAAAAATAAGGGCAAAGTTGCCCTTATAGTTATAAAGTTATATTATGAGTGAAAGTGAAATTCCTCTGGATGATCTAGTGCGTATCTAAATTTATCCATATCGACTTTTTTATCCCAGATAGAAACTATCATGCAACCAACAGCGTTACCGCAGAGATTACCAACTGCACGCATCTCTGACATAAATTTATCGACGCCAAGTAGCACAGCTACGGTGACTACTGGTATGCCAGTGCTAGGAAGTGCGCTTAGTGTTCCAGCAAGGACAACAAAGCCTGATCCTGTCACGCCAACAGCGCCTTTACTTGTGATCATTAGTACGATTAGTATGCTTATTAGATGCTCAAAGCTTAGTGGGATGTTAAATGCTTGAGCTAGGAAAATAACACTTAGACTTAGATAGATGTTGGTGCAGTCGAGGTTAAATGAGTAGCCAGTTGGGATGATAAGTCCAACAGCGCCTCTATTTATACCAGCTGATTCTAGCTTTTGCATAAGCGGCGCAAGAGCTGTTTCGCTCGAGCTTGTTGCAAAGACTACCAATACCTCTTTTGAAATAAAACGCATAAATTTAAAGACATTGATTTTTGCAAAATAGCAAATAATGCCAAGCACGACAAAGATAAAAAAGCAGCTTGCAAGTGCCATAACAATCAAAAGTTCCATCATACCAAGAAGCGTTCCGATACCAAATTTGCCGATCAGATAAGCCATAGCCGAAAATGCAGCCACTGGACTAAAGAGCATAAGCCAACTAAGAAGTTTTAAGACATAGTGCTGAATAAATTCAAGTGGCTTTAGGCAAGCTTGTTTTTTATCATGTGCTAGCAGCGAAAGCACGATAGCAACGATAATAGCCATGAAAAGTACTTGAAGAGTATTTGATTTTATAAATGGATCAAGTATATGCACGTATGGGAAAATGTCATCTACTGGCACAGCACCTCTTAAAAGATGAAGCGTATGTGCTACAAATCCGCTATTTGCGTCCATATTTGCAGCTTGAGATGTAAATTTAGCTACGCTTGAGGCATCAAGCTGAGTGTAGTCAAGATTCATACCATGTCCTGGACGAAGTGTCTCGCCAAAGATGATGCCAACAGCAAGTGCAAGTGTGCTAACTATCTCAAAATAGATAAATGCCTTTAATCCAATAGAACCTAGGTCTTTTAAACTCTCAAGCCCAACGATACCTGAAACGATCGTTAAAAAGATAATAGGGCCGATTAAAATTTTAAGTGCTTTTATAAAATAATCAATACCTGGCTTGCTTGCTATACCAAGCTCAGGCGCGACCATGCCAACGACAACACCACCAACAATACCGATCACAACCCAAAAGGCAAGATTGGTAAATAATCTTACAGCAAGATTTCCTTGCTTTTTAGTATTATTCATAAATTTCCCCTTTATAGGCTTTCTCTGATCTTAGCAGAGATGATCTTATCGCCTTGTCTTATAGCGTCAAGCACCTTTAGGCTCTCTTCATCAACGCATTTTCCAAAGACTGTATGCACGCCATCAAGATGAGGTTGCTTGCTATGACAGATGAAAAACTGCGATCCGCCAGTATCGCGTCCTGCATGAGCCATGCTAAGGCTACCGCGCTCATGTTTTACCTTTTGGTTGCCACATTCACATTTTATTCTCCAGCCAGGACCGCCCGTGCCCGTGCCATTTGGGCAGCCACCTTGGATGACAAAATTTGGTATAACTCTGTGAAAATTTAGACCATTATAAAAGCCTGATTTTATCAAATGGATAAAATTTGCGACAGCTTGTGGAGCTTCTTCGGCAAAAAGTTCAAGTCTGATCTCGCCTTTGTCTGTCTCTAAAACTGCAAATTTATCTTTTTTAAGCTCATCTAAATTTATATCATAAACTTTTAATTCATCAAAACGCATGTATTTCCTTTTTATTCGATATTTGTATAAACTGCTTGAACGTCATCATCGTCTTCTAGCTTATCAAGGAGCCTTTCAACCTCAAGCATTTGCTCTTCGCTTAGATTTACGGTTTGATTTGGCAAGTACTGAAGTGAGGCTTTTTTAACTACTAAATTTAACTTCTCTATACCCTCGTGAAGTGTACCAAAATTTGCATAGTCGCCATAAACATATAGCGTCTCATCGTCAGCTTCGATATCGCTTAGACCATAGTCTATCAGCTCAAGCTCGATCTCTTCGATGTCTGCGCTTGGTTTTTCAAGCTCAAAAACACTCTTTCTTGTAAACATAAAGCTAAGGCTGCCACTTGGCAAAATTTCTCCGCCATTTTTGCTAAATATCGCTTTAACATTGGCAACCGTTCTTGTTGGGTTGTCAGTAGCGCACTCAACGATGATCTGCACGCCGTGAGCTGCTTTGCCGTCATAAAAAATAGTCTTGATATCGGCGCTATCTTTGCCATTTGCTCTTTTTATAGCTGCATCGATGTTATCTTTTGGCATATTTTCAGCTTTTGCCGCTGCGATAGCTGCACGAAGTTTAGGGTTCATATCTGGATCACAACCACCATCTTTTGCGGCTACTGTTATAGCTTTTGCAAGTTTTGGAAATACCTTGCTCATCTTATCCCATCTAGCTTCTTTTGCGGCCCTTCGGTACTCAAATGCTCGTCCCATAAATATCCTTAAATAAATTTTTTACGGATTATAACTAAAAAAATTTTATACTTTTTTAAAACATTTTTAGTTTGCCTATTGGGGATTATTTATTTGTAAATCGCAGGTCGATATTTGGTAAAAATTTAAGCTAGAGTTTTATAATGACGCACATGATACAAAATGCTCAAAGACAAGATGCAAAAAGCTGCATAAAGCTACTAAATCTAGCAATGGAGGATATCGCCTACAAGCTAAGTGGCTATGACGATCCTATTAAAAGTGATGAAATTTTAGAAATTTTTTTCAAAAGTGAGACAAATAGACTTAGCTATAAAAATGTCTTTGTTTATAAACATAACGAGGAAATTATCGCTGCGATGTGTGCTTACTTTGGTGGAGACGCGGAGCAGCTTGATAGAGAAATTTCACAACATTTAAAGGCTCTTGGTAAAGACGCTCAAGTAGAAAAAGAGTGTTTTGATGATGAGTTTTATATAGATAGTATCGCTGTTGATGAAAATTTTAGAGGCCAAGGGCTTGCAAAAGAGCTCATAAGGCATTCATTTGTCAAGGCAAAAGAGCTAGGGCATAAAAAGGTTTCATTAATAGTAGATACAAATAAGCCAAAAGTTCGTAAATTTTACGAGAGTTTGGGTTTTAAATTTAATGTCAAGAAAATTGTAAATTTACATGAATACGACCATATGATAAAGGAGATAATATGAAAACATTTGAAGCAAACAATATCCACTGCCAAAATTGTGCAAATACGATAAAAAACGCACTTGAAGATGACTTTGGCAAGATAGAAGTTGATCTTAGTAAAGAGCCAAGACAAGTTAGTCTTGATATAAAAGATAGCGATGTTGAGAAATTTAAGTCTGAAATGGCTGATTTGGGATTTGATATAATAAAAGAGCTCTGATATGTCTTTAAAAGTCAAGCTAAATATAGCGGGAATGAGCTGCGTAAACTGCTCAAATGCTATCGAAAAGGTTTCAAAAAAGATAGATGGAGTACTTGAAGCAAATGTAAATTTTGCAAACGCAAGCGGCGAGTTTGTCCTAAAAGACGCGAGTGTGCGTGAAATTTTAGAGCAAAAGATAAAGAAGCTTGGCTATTTTGTGGCAACTGATATTGATGAGTTTGAAGCAAAAAGAAAAGCTCACATTAGAAATATTAGAAATAAATTTATATTTGCATTTATCGCAAGTATCGTAATAATGGCACTTGAGATGTTTGCACCTCACAGCATGCTAGTAAATTTAGCTATGCTAGCTTTGGCATTTTTAGTTCTTATTTTTAGTGGCAAAGGCTTTTTTACTCATGCCTACGAAGCGGTAAAAAATAGAAATTACGATATGAATGTGCTTGTCGCTCTTGGAAGCGGTAGTGCGTTTTTATACTCGCTTTTTGTAGTGCTTTTTGAAAAATTTCTACCAAATGATCTAAAAAATATCTATGTTTCAGGCGTAGCGATGATAATAGCTTTTGTGCTTCTTGGCAAGTATCTTGAAGAGCGTTCAAAGGCAAAAGCAGGGGATTATCTAAAGAGACTACTTAAAATTTCTCCAAAAACTGCATTTTTACTTATGCCAGATGGAAGAAGCAAAGAAGTACCAGTAAATGAGCTAAAAATAGGAGATATCGTCGTTGTAAAGAATGGCTACAATGTTCCATGTGACGGTGTGATAGTCCAAGGCGGAGCTGAAATCGATGCTTCGATGCTAACGGGCGAGAGCCTGCCAGTTTATAAAGAAGTGGGCGACAATGTATTTGCAGGTACATTAAATACAAATGGCTATATAAGTGTCAAGATGGCAAAAAGCTCGTTTGAAAGCTTGCTATCTCAAATTTTAAGCTTACTAAATGATGCTAGTACGAAAAAGATGCCAATAGGCAGGCTCGCTGATAAGATAGCAAATATCTTTGTGCCAAGCGTGGTAGCGATATCGGTGCTTACGTTTTTGGCTTGGATCATTTTTGATGGAAATTTTGCTTATGCGATCTCTTGTGCGATCTGCGTTTTAATAATCTCATGCCCATGCGCTCTTGGACTTGCTACGCCAATAGCAATAGTAAGCTCGCTTGCACGTGGTGCAAAAGCTGGAATTTTAGTAAAAAATCCAGAAGTTTTAGAGCTAATAAAAGATGCTAAATTTGTAGCATTTGACAAAACTGGCACACTTAGTAAAGGGCAAATCAGCGTCAAAAGCTCAAATTTAAGCGAGCAAGATTTAGCTCTTATCGCTTCTGCTGAAAATTTAAGTGAGCATCTCATCTCAAAAGCTATCGTTAGATATGCAAAACAAAAATGTATAGATTTACAAAAGCTAAATGGCAAATTTCAAAATGTTGTTGGGCAAGGCATCATCTATGAGGATGAGAATAATCAGATAATAATCGGAAACGAAAAGCTGCTTTTGGCAAATGAAGTGAGTTTAAATCCGGATGAAAGTAAAGCTATAAAAGGGGCTACAAATGATGGAAGTGGCATCATACTTTGTGCTATAAATAAAAAATTTGTTGGTTTTTTAACGCTTAGTGATGAGCTAAAAGACGAAGCAAGCGATGTTATAAACGAGCTTAGTAGTCTAAATTTACAAAGTGTGATCCTCTCAGGCGATGACAAGAAAGTAGTTGCAAGTATCGCCAAGAAGCTAAATGTAAGCAAATATCACGCAAATATGTTGCCTGAAGATAAATTTAATGAGATAAAAGAGCTTGCAAGCCACGGTGGCGTTATCTTTGTTGGAGATGGCGTAAATGACTCACCATCACTTAAAGAAGCAAGTGTTGGTATCGCTATGAACTCAGGCTCAGATATAGCAAAAGGTGCTGGAGATATCGTGCTTGTTAAAAATGATTTGCGTGGCGTGACCGGACTAGTTAGACTAGCAAATGCTACTATGGTAAACATAAAAGAAAATTTATTTTGGGCGTTTATGTATAACGCGATTTGTATCCCAGTAGCTGCTGGTGTGCTCTACCCGGTCTTTGGACTACTTTTAAGCCCAGTTTATGGCTCAATGGCGATGTGTATTAGCTCTGTTACTGTCGTTTTAAACGCACTTAGACTTAGATATTTACGACTTAAGGATTAAAATTTGAAACTTGGAGAACTTTATAGCGTTGTAGCGACTGCGCTTGCTGCAAATTTTAGTGATATTTTGGATGTTTCATCTTTTATGCGTATCAAAAAGACAAATGCGTGGATAACGCAGACAAATAACGAAGCAAATAAAAAAGGCAATGAGCTTTATGCCAAATTTATCAAAGATGAAAGTAGTGCTGCTTTATGTGACGATTTTGTCATTTTAAAGTCAAAATTTGAGGCAAGTTACTATTTTTCTTCTGCAAAAGATGATCTAGCTCAATTTTATAAGGCTATAAATTTTCAGCCAAAAATGGGCGAGGTTGATAGCATCTCAAATCAGTTAATTTTAATAGCAAATATTTTAAAAAGTGAAGCATCTAAGGAGTCTATGAAGCTTCTTGCAGCTTTTAGTGTCTCATTTTTCTTGCCTTATACTAAACAGCTCTCAAAAGATATCCAAAAAGACGCAACTAGCAATTTTTATAAATCAATGGGATATTTTTTAGAGGATTTTTGCCTAGTTTGAGAAACTATTATTGGTAAGGCTTAGTTTTAAGCCTGTGCCATTTCTATCATTTGAGTTTTAATGCTTAAAATGTTATTTTGAATGGCTGACTGCTCTAAATTTAAGTAATGAAGCATTTGCATAGAGTTACGATCTTTTAGGCTTTGGATGCTTGAAATTTGATGCGAAATATCTAGCTTTTTATCTTGTAATTTTTCTAAGTCTTTTTGTAACTGTATAGCGCTCGCTTTATTAATAGTTATAGAGGAAATTTTAGCATCTTCTCTTTGTTCTACATGTACTTCATTGCTTCTAACAATATCTTTCTTGTCATAGCCAGAAGATACTAACAAGCTTGTTTTTGAGCTATTTGAAGAGATAGATGTATAGCCATCATGATAGAAAATGTTTGAGTTCATATTCGCATCTATTTGCATATCATCTTTCCTCTTATAGATTATTTTTATTTTAAACTATATTCAATAAACTATATTCAATAGGAAATTAAAATAGTTTTTAAAAAGTTATATTTTGAATTATATTTCCATATCCTTAAAGATAAATTATATTTATAACTTTTTTGCAACTTTATAGTTAAAATACCCAGTTAAGTGCTATTTTGTTAAAATCACGCAAAACTAATTAAAGGCAAAGCTATGAAAGAAGAGAAAAACGCACACAAAAAGATGTGGGAGGGCAGATTTAGCGAGGCTAGTTCGAAGTTGCTTGAGGAATTTAACGCTTCTATAAATTTTGATAAAAATCTTTTTGAAGAAGATATTGCTGGAAGTAAGGCTCATGCAAAGATGCTTGGGGTTTGCGGAATTTTGAAAAAAGATGAGTCAGAGGCGATCATAAAGGGGCTTGATGAGGTTTTATCTGAGATAAGAGCAGGTAAATTTGAGTTTAAGTTAGAAGATGAAGATATACACATGGCAGTTGAGAAACGCCTTAGCCAGATCATCGGCGCCGAGCTTGGTGGCAGACTGCACACAGCTAGAAGTAGAAATGACCAAGTTGCGCTTGATTTTAAATTTTACGTTTTGAAGAAAAATTTAGAAATTTCTTCATGTATAAAAGAGCTCATTACCACGCTTACAAATTTGGCAAAAAACAACAAAGATACGCTAATGCCAGGCTACACACATCTTCAACATGCTCAGCCAGTAAGCCTTAGCTATCACTTGATAGCATATGCATTTATGTTTAAAAGAGATTTTGAGCGTTTTGTTAGCTCATATGAGCGAAACAACCTAAGTCCGCTTGGTTCAGCAGCCCTTGCAGGCACTCCCCATAAGATAGATAGAACTATCGTAGCAAGCGAGCTTGGCTTTGCAGGTTGCACACAAAATGCGATGGATAGCGTGAGTGATCGTGATTTTGCGCTGGAAATTTTATTTAACATTAGCATTTTTATGACGCATGCTTCTAGGCTTTGCGAGGAGCTCATACTTTGGAGCTCGCAAGAATTTGGCTTTGTAAGCATTAGCGACGCTTATAGCACAGGAAGTTCCATAATGCCACAGAAGAAAAATCCAGACGTAGCCGAACTCATACGCGGTAAAACTGGGCGCGTAAATGGAAATTTGGTAGCGTTACTAACCACGATGAAAGGCCTGCCACTTGCTTACAATAAAGATATGCAAGAAGATAAAGAGGGTGTGTTTGACAGCGTCTCAACCATTTTAAGCTCGGCTACCATCCTAAACGAGATGATAAAAACGGCTAAATTTAATGAAAAAAACATGCTAAAAGCGACAAAAATTGGGCATCTAAGTGCCACCGATTTGGCGGATTATTTAGTACGTGAAAAAAACATCCCATTTAGAACAGCACATTTTATTACAGGTAAAGCTGTCGCAAAGGCTGAAAGTTTGGGCTTTGATTTGAGTGAACTAAACGAAGAGCAGCTAAAAAGTGTGGATGAAAATTTAGATGCAAATGCTATTAAATTTTTAGATCTTTATGCTTCCAAAGAGGCACGTTGTTCGCAGGGTGGCACGGCAAATAAAAGCGTTGATGAGCAGATAGAAATTTTAGATTACTGGCTTAAGAAAAAAGAGTTATAATTACGCAAAATCTACAAATTTTAAAGGATGAAAAATGTTTTTTGATGGCAAAAATAAAGAGCTTTCTAGTAAAAACGAAGCTTTAGAGAGAGAAAATGAAGCTTTAAAGGCTGAAATTTTAGCACTTAAAAATGAGTTAAAAAATATAAAAATTTGCGAGCCAAAAGAGCAAGCTAAGGATAAGCAAGAGGCTGTAAATTTATTGCTTTCAAGTTATCAAGATGGTATAAATTTCTTGCAATTAACAATGGAAGAAAACCTAAAAATGCTTGAAAGTATAAACGGACTAAATGAAAAGACTTTCAAAGAGACGGGCGAACTCAAGTCGCAAACGGCTGAGATTTTAAACTCGATCGAGCAAGTAAGTCAGATGAGTAATGACCTTTCAAATGACGCTTCTTCGCTTGATGGAAGCGTAAATTCTATTGTTGAGATTATAAATCTAATTAAAGACATCTCAGATCAGACAAATTTGCTAGCTCTAAATGCTGCTATTGAGGCGGCCCGTGCTGGTGAGCATGGACGAGGTTTTGCTGTCGTGGCAGATGAGGTTAGAAAGCTAGCTGAGCGTACTCAAAAAGCGACACTTGAAGTAGAAGTAAATATAAATGGACTTAAGCAAAGTGCGAATACGATGATCGAAATGAGTGAGAATTTCTCAAAAATTTCTGCAAATGCTATGAAAATTTTAGGTGGATTTGAAGGAAATATCTCAAGTGTAAATGCAAATACGCAAAATATACTAAATCAGGCTCTAAATGTTACAAATGAAGTCTATGTAAGCAATGGAAAAATAGATCATATAAATATGAAGTTAAATGGATATAGAGGCGTGCTTTTAAATGAGTTTAATAAGATTCAAGATGTTCATGAGTGTAGATTTGGCAAATGGTATGAAAAAGATGTGAAAAATACTCTTGTAAAAGATGTCAAAATTCTCTCAAGTATCGCAGCTCATCATGAAAATGTTCATCATGGACTAGAAAAAGCGATGGTTATTTTTGCTGATAAAGATAAAGGAAATTTACCTGGCGTTGAAATATTAAAAGATGTCGAAAACTCAAGTAAAGTAGGTTTTGAAGAGTTGCTTGAAGCTATTAAGTCTGCAAGAAAATAAAATTTTAGACTCAGGCTTTGAGTCTAAAATTTAGAAGTTATTAAAATGTGCTTTGTGGATCAGCTACGCCTTCGCTCCAGCCAAGCTTCGCTCCACCAAGCAGGTGAAAATGTAGATGCATAACCTCTTGACCACCGTTTTCACCGCAGTTTGTTATAAGGCGGTATCCGCTCTTATCAACGCCCATTAAGGTCGCCACTTCTTGGATAAATTTTGTCATCTCTCCCATTAAGACCGGATCCATCTCTTGGAAATTTTTATAGTGTTTTTTTGGGATGATTAGGATGTGGATCGGTGCTTTTGGATTTATGTCGTTAAAAGCTAGAAATTTCTCGCTTTCAAGCACTTTGTTGCAAGGGATTTCACCAGCTACGATCTTTTCAAATATGGTCATTTTAGCTCCTTTGAAATTTTGCAAAATTATATCAAAGTGTGCTTAAATTTCGTGCTCTTTATCTTGATTTTAACTCTTTTTCTATAAAATCGACTCAAAAATTTATAAAGGTAAAAAATTGCAAGATTTCGTTAATAAAATCAAAAATGAAATTTCAACGCTTGACGATTTGGAAAAAGTCAGGGTAGAAATTTTTGGCAAAAAGGGCATATTGGCGCAAGGTTTTGCGAAGCTAAAAGAGCTTGGTGAAGATGAGAAAAAGGAATTTGCAGCAAATTTAAACAAGCAAAGAGATGAGCTTGGCGCATTAATAGAAGCTAAAAAGGCTGAGCTTAGCGAGCAAGAGATAGATAACAAGATGAAAAAAGAGGCCGCTGATATCACGCTATTTAATGAGCCTGTTGCTAGCGGGGCGCTGCACCCTGTGATGGCCACGATGGATAAGATAATTGAATACTTTTTGGCTCTAAATTTCTCACTTGAAACCGGACCACTGATAGAAGATGATTTTCACAACTTTGAAGCGCTAAATTTACCAAAATACCACCCAGCACGGGATATGCAAGATACATTTTACCTAGATGATTTTAGGCTTTTAAGGACGCATACGAGCCCAGTTCAGGTGCGAACTATGCTAAATCAAAAGCCACCTATTCGCATGATAGCGCCAGGCACCGTCTTTAGACGCGATATGGATTTAACGCATACACCGATGTTTCACCAGGTCGAGGCCCTTGTGGTGGAGGATGCTGAGAAAGTTAGCTTTGCAAATTTAAAATCAATGCTAGAAGGCTTTTTAAAGCACATGTTTGGCGATGTTGAAGTGCGTTTTCGCCCTAGCTTTTTCCCATTTACGGAGCCTAGCGCAGAGGTTGATATTAGTTGTATATTCTGCCACGGCAAGGGCTGCAGAGTGTGCAAGCAGACTACTTGGCTTGAGGTACTTGGATGTGGTGTCGTTGATCCAAATGTATTTAAGGCAGTTGGTTATAAAAATGTAAGTGGATACGCCTTTGGCCTTGGCGTTGAGAGATTTGCGATGTTGCTTCATAGAGTGCCTGATCTAAGGTCGCTTTTTGAGGGAGATTTAAGATTGTTGGAGCAGTTTAAATGATAATTTCAAAGCATTGGTTAAACGAGTGGATCGACCTTAGCGACGTTAGTGGCGAGACACTTTCAAAGACATTAAATTCTATCGGGCTAGAGGTTGATAGCTATAAAGAGATAAATTTACCAAAGAGCATTGTGGTTGGCTACATAAAAAGTAGAGAGAAGCACCCAGATGCCGATAAACTAAGCATTTGTCAAGTGGATGTTGGTGGAGAGACGCTTCAGATCGTGTGTGGGGCTAAAAATGTTGAAGCTGGCCAGTTTGTGCCAGTTGCACTTATTGGCACGACTATGCCAAATGGTCTTGAGATAAAAAAAGCAAAGCTAAGAGGTGTTGAGTCAAGTGGTATGATCTGCTCTTCAAGTGAGCTGGGACTTCCAAAGGTAAACGATGGAATTTTACCGCTTGATGAGAGTATCGGCAAGCTAAAACTCGGTACAAGTCTTAGCGAATTTGAGATATTTAAAGATACGATAATCGAAGTTGATGTCACAGCAAACAGAGGCGATTGTCAAAATTTACATGGCATCGCAAGAGAAATTTGTGCAGCGCTTGATCTAAATATGAAAGATAGCCACGAAGACGATGAAAGCGAAAATTTACTAGGTATTGGCAGAATAGCTTCTGTGCGAGCAGAGGATAAAGTAAATGGGTCATTTTTATATAAGGCTTTTGAGCTAAAAGAAGGATTATATGAAAATCTAATAACTCGCATGCGTCTAGCATTAATAGAGTGCCAAAAGACAAATTTAGTTGAGAGACTGCTTGAATACGCGACATTTTGCACGGGCGTTTTATTTAGGGCTTATGATCACGCTAAACTTGTAAGTGAAGGCGAAAAGGCTGTTTTTGATATAAAAAATGGTGAAAATGGCGAATGTGTCGTTTATTGCGGGGATAAAAATTTAGGCATTGCTGGAATTTACCAAAGTGACGTAGCAAGGGTAGATGAGAAGTCAAAAGTGATCCTAGTAGAAGCTAGCTACGTAAAGCCAGATATTGTTTCAAAAGCTATTTTTGAAAATAAAAATTTACCAAAGGGTGATCAAATTTATCGCTCAAGTCGTGGTAGCGAGCCAAATTTAGCTTATGGAGCGGATTATTTATTTAAAAGACTTGCTAATTTTAAAGATGCTCTAAATCTCTTTGCTGGCTCACAGCAGTCGCTTTTAAACACCGAGCCTATAACACTAAGTATCTCTCTTTTTGAGCTTAAAAATATGATCGGTCAAGATATAGCTAGAAATGATGTCGTTAAAATTTTAAAGAAACTTGGCTTTGAGGTCGCAGTAAATGTTGAGCAAGAAAGCTTTAACGTAAAAGTGCCGTTATTTCGCCACGATATAGTAAATTCTCACGATGTTTGCGAGGAGATCGTAAGGATAGTAGGCATAGACAATATCGCTTCAAAACCACTAAATTTCTCTGAGAAAAATAGGCTAAATAAGACATATTTTGACTATAAAAACGCCCTAAATTTAAGGCGTAGAGCAGCTGATAATGGCTTTTTTGAAAGTGTGCACTATGTCTTTGATAGTGAGGATGAGCTTAGCGAGCTAAATTTTAAACCATGCAAAGTCAAGATACTAAATCCTATAAATAACGAGCTAAATACGCTTAGACCGACACTTGTTAATCATCTTCTAAGCTCAAGCGAGAAAAATATCAAAAACTCGAAACGCTCAGTTAGACTTTTTGAGCTTGGAGAAATTTTTGACGAAAATGTAAATCAGGGCTTAAATTTAGGTTTTGTTGTGTCCGGACTTTTAAAAGAGCCAACACTGATAAACGGTGCAAAAGGTGAGGAGGCAAATTTCTATGCATTTGCAGCGATGGTGCAAAATGTCATAGGTAAATTTGAGCTAAAACCTTGCCAGGGCATCTCATATCTTAGCCCATACGAGCAAGCACACATCTATCAAAATGGCGAAAATATTGGCTATATCGGTAGAGTTGATGCAAGAGTAGAAGCAAAGAGAGATCTGCCAAGAACATACGTTTGCGAGATTGATTTTGCCAAGCTTAAATTTGAACCGGTCTTAGCAGTGCCTTATTCGAAATTCCAAAGCACCACAAGAGATCTTAGCATCATCGTGCCTGAAAATTTCGAGGCTGGACGAATTTATGAGTGCATAAGAGGGCTAAATTTAAAAGAGCTAAAAGAATTTTTACCAGTTGATATTTATAAAGATGCGAAACTAAATGGCGCGATCAGCCTTAGCCTTAAATTTACATTCCAAGATATGGAAAAAACGCTCGAAGATGACGATATAAACGCACTTATGGATAAAATTTTAAGCGAGCTAAAAGAGAAACTAAATATCGGAATAAGATGAGAATTTATCCATTAGAAAAAAGTCTAAATTTAACCATCGATGACATCGCGGCTGATAAGTCTATCTCACATAGATGCGCGATGTTTTCGCTTTTAAGCGATAAACCATCTCGCGTTAGAAACTATCTAAGAGCAGACGACACGCTAAATACCTTAAAAATAGTCGAGCTTTTAGGTGCAAAGGTCGAAGACAGTGGTTCTGAAATAACGATCACACCGCCACAAAAGATAAAAGAGCCAAATGAAATTTTAGAGTGTGGCAACTCTGGTACGGCAATGAGGCTTTTTATGGGACTATTAGCCGCACAGGATGGCTTTTTCGTACTAAGTGGCGATAGATATTTAAACTCACGCCCGATGGCAAGAATAGCAAATCCACTAAACGATATGGGTGCAAAGATAGATGGCGCAAACAACGCAAACAACGCTCCACTTTGCATAAGAGGGACGAAATTTGAAAGATTTAGTTTTGAGAGCAAGATCGCCTCAGCTCAGGTAAAAAGTGCCCTTTTACTAGCGGCTCTTTACTCAAATGGCTGCAAATTTAGTGAGCCAGAGCTAAGCAGAGATCATACTGAGTGTATGCTTGCTGGCATGGGAGCTGATATAAAGCGTGACGAGCTAGAGATCACACTGGAATCGATGAAATCGCCACTTACGCCACTTGATATAGACGTGCCAAATGATCCAAGTTCTGCATTTTTCTTTGCGGTCGCAGCACTTATCATTCCGGGCTCACACATTATTTTAAAAAATATTTTGCTAAATAAAACTCGCATCGAAGCTTATAAAATTCTAGAAAAAATGGGAGCTGAGATAAAATTTCACAAAACTTCAAGCAAATATGAAGATATCGGTGATATCGAGGTCAAGTACTCACCAAATTTAAAAGGTGTAGAGGTTAGCGAAAATATCTCGTGGCTCATCGATGAAGCCCCAGCTTTGGCCATCGCATTTGCCTGCGCCAAAGGCCAAAGTAAGCTAATAAATGCAAAAGAGCTTCGTGTAAAAGAGAGCGATAGAATTTCTGTCACGATAAATGCGTTAAAGCAGTGCGGCGTTGATGCTAGCGAGCTTGAAGATGGCTTTATCATAAATGGCTCTGAGGCCAAATTTGCCACGATAGATAGTCACGGGGATCACAGGATCGCGATGAGTTTTGCTGTGCTTGGACTAAAGTGCGGCATGCAGATAGAAAAGAGCGAATTTATCGCCACTTCGTTTCCAAATTTTGCTGAAATTTTAAAGAAAATGGGAGCTAGAGTTGAAGATTGAGCTTGCTAGTAGTTATGGATTTTGCTTTGGTGTAAAAAGGGCGATAAAGATTGCTGAAAATGCAGGAGATGCTGCGACCATTGGGCCACTCATCCATAATAACGAAGAAATAAACAGGCTTGAGAAAAATTACAATGTAAAAACACTTGAGGGTATAGACGAGTTAAAAGATGAGAAAAAGGCTATCATCCGCACTCATGGTATTACTAAAAATGACCTTGCGGAGCTAAAAAAAACCGATATAAAAGTAATCGATGCAACTTGCCCATTTGTGACAAAGCCGCAGCAAATTTGTGAAAAAATGAGTGAAGAGGGCTATGACGTGGTGATCTATGGCGACATGCATCACCCTGAAGTAAAGGGCGTGAAGTCATATGCCAAGGGTAATGTCTATGTCGTGCTTGAAGAGAGCGAGCTAGAGGGCATTAAATTTAAGCAAAAGGTCGCTCTTGTTAGCCAAACGACTAGAAAAGTTGAGAAATTTATGCAAATCGCAAACTACCTTATGCTTCACGTAAAAGAGGTGCGCGTTTTTAACACTATCTGCAACGCAACATTTGAAAACCAAGAGGCTGCTAAAAATTTGGCAAAAAGGGCTGATGTGATGATAATAATCGGAGGAAAAAACAGCTCAAATACAAAACAACTCTATCTAATATCTAAAAATTTCTGCGAAGATAGCTACCTGATAGAAAGTGAAGAAGAGCTTGAAAAGTCATGGTTTGAGGGCAAAAATTTGTGTGGCATAAGTGCGGGTGCAAGTACGCCTGACTGGATCATACAAAAAGTCGTTGACAGAATCAAAAAAGTATAAAATTTATCCTAGCTAAAGCCACAATTAACTATAATAAGCTAATTTGCCTCTACTGGCATAATAAAATTTAAAGGATCAAGATGGCTGTGAACAAAAGTGTTCAATTAGGAAAAGCAAAAGACGAAGATATTGAAGATATCGATTTTGCTGCGATGTTAGAGGAGTCTTTTAAAAAGACTGAAGAAGATAGTGACGCAAAGATCGTCAGTATCAATGGCGATGAGGTTTTAATCGACGTTGGCAAGAAGTCAGAAGGCATTTTAAATGTTTCTGAGATCACTGATGCAAACGGCAACCTGACGCATAAAGTTGGCGATACGATCAAAGTTGTAATAACTGGATCAAGAAATGGAAGACCTATAGTGTCGCACAAAAAAGCACTTAGAAAAGAGAAAGTTAAAGTTTTCATCGAAGCTTACGATCCTGAAAATTCTGGCGAAATAGATGTAAAAGTAGTTGGAAAAAATAAAGGTGGTTTTATAACTCAAGATGTAAATGGAGTGGAATTTTTCTTACCAAAAACTCACAGTGGCTTTAAAAATGCTGAAGGAGTAATTGGTAAAACATATAAAGTAAGAGTTATAAAAATTGATAAAGAAGAAAATAGCATAGTCGTCTCTAGAAAGAAAATTTTAGATGATGATCGCAAAAAACGTAAAGAAGCTCTATCAAGCATAGTAGAAAATGATAGTGTTATAGAGGGCACAGTTAAAAAAATCACAACTTATGGTATGTTTGTTGATGTTGGCGGAGTCGATGGGCTTGTACATTATAGTGAGATAAGCTATAAGGGCCCAGTAAATCCTAGCTCACTATATAAAGAAGGTGATAAAGTTTTAGTTAAAGTTATCAGCTATGACAACGAAAAACGCCACTTGTCTCTATCTATCAAGGCAGCTACTCCAGATCCTTGGGAAGAGATCATAAATGATGGATTAGAGGTTGGTGACACTATCAAAGTAACAGTTAGCAATATTGAGCCTTATGGTGCATTTGTTGATCTTGGAAATGATATTGAAGGATTTTTACATATATCTGAAATTTCATGGGACAAAAATATCAAAAATCCAAAAGATCACATCAATGAAGGTCAAGAAATTGATGTTGAGGTTATTGAGATAGATGCAAAAGGACACCGTTTAAGAGTGAGTCTTAAAAATTTACTTCCAAAGCCATTTGATGAGTTTAAGGCAAAACACAAAGAAGGTGACGTAGTAAAAGGCGTTGTGACAACTATCACAAATTTTGGTGCATTTGTTAGAGTGGGTTGCGTTGAAGGCTTGTTGCATAACGAAGACGCATCTTGGGATAGAAACGATAAATGCAAAGACATGTTTAAAGCTGGTGACGAGCTTGAAGTAAAAATTATTAAAATCGATAGCGCTGAACAAAAAGTTTCACTTAGTCTAAAAGATCTAAAACAAAGTCCAGTTCAAGCATTTGCTGATAAATTTAATGTAGGTGATATCGTAAAAGGAACAATTCGCGACATTAAAGACTTTGGCGTATTTGTAGAGCTTGGTGATAACGTTGATGCGCTGATCCGCAAAGAAGATCTAGGTAGTGTAGATGTTAGCACACTTAAGATCGGCGATGAGATCGAAGCAGCTATCGCATTTATCGATGAGAAGAAAAATAGAATACGCCTAAGTATACGCCGTTTAGCAAAACAAAAAGAGCGTGAAGTGTTAAATGAGATCAATGATAATGATGATAAAGTAACACTCGGCGATATTATAAAAGAACAATTACTTTAGTTTAAATGGGCAGACGCGTACTTTTATTAGTAGTTGTCCTGCTATTTGTAATATTGGGTTTGGTTGGAATTTCTCTTGTTAAATTTGCAAGTGTAAATTTCAGTCAAATACCTGAAGAAAATATCACAAATGAGCAAAATTTAACCAAAAATACAACCAGCAATATTAACTGGATGAGTGAGCTAGCAACTATTAGAAAAAGAGATTATGTGCTGCCTGTAAATGAAATTTTTATAGAATACAACCGACCCAAAATAGAAAAACCAAAGATTACTGCATATGAGCTTTTGATAGATAAAAATGATATCTATTCAATGTTTTGTTTGATGCAGACTTTAAGAAAAAGCGAGGTCGATTTTACTGTTGTAAAAGATGGTGCAAAAAGCCAGATATTTTTAAATACTCAAGACTCTAAACTTCTACAAAATATCATTTTGGAACTAAGAGTTTATGATATCCACTCAAGTGTGAGAGAGGTAAAATTATGAAAACTATCATTGTTTGTGATGCAATACACCCAGTAGGTTTTGAGCTTTTGAAAAAAGAGCAAGATATAAACGTAATAGATGCAGTTAATACTCCCAAAGATGAACTTTTAAAAATTTTAGGCGAGGCTGATGTTGCTATAACAAGAAGCTCAACTGAAGTAAACGAGGCCTTTTTAAACGCTGGTAAAAAACTAAAAGCTATTGTTAGAGCTGGTGTTGGTGTAGATAATGTCGATATAGAAGGATGCTCAAGGCGTGGCATAATAGCTATGAACGTTCCAACTGCAAACACTATTGCTGCAGTTGAGCTAACAATGGCGCATATGCTAGCTTCAGCTAGATCTCTTGAATACGCTCATAATGATCTAAAGCTAGATAGAATCTGGAAGCGTGAGAAATGGTATGGGGTTGAGCTTTTTAAGAAAAAGCTTGGTGTGATCGGCTTCGGAAATATTGGCTCGAGAGTAGCTGTTCGTGCAAAAGCTTTTGGTATGGAGATCATCGCTTATGATCCATATATTGACCCATCTAAAGTTATCGATATGGGCGGTACTTATACTAAAAATTTTGATGATATTTTAGCATGTGATTTTATCACGATACATACGCCAAAAACTAAAGAGACGACCAATATGATAGGCGCTAAAGAGATCGCAAAAATGAAAGATGGCGTAAGACTTATAAACTGCGCTAGAGGTGGTCTTTATAACGAAGAAGCACTTTATAAAGGACTAAAAAGTGGCAAGATAGCATTTGCTGGTATTGATGTTTTCACAAGAGAGCCAGCAACTGATCATCCACTTCTTGATCTAAACAATGTAAGCGTCACCCCACACCTTGGAGCAAATACGCTTGAATCACAGCGAAATATCGCAGTTGAGGCAGTCGAACAAGCTATTTTAGCAGCTCGCGGTATAAGCTATCCAAATGCGTTAAATTTACCTATAAAAACAGAAGATCTACCGCCATTTGTTGAGCCTTATATCGATCTTACAAGTAAGATGGCATTTCTTGCTGCACAGATAAATAAAAGCGTTATCAAGGCCATTCGTATCGAGACTCACGGTCAGATTAGCGAATATGCAAATTCAATGCTAACTTTTGCAATCGTAGGTGCTTTAAAAGAGAGTCTTGGTGATGCGATAAATTACGTAAATGCTAAATTTTTATGCGATGAAAAAGGAATAGTGACTGAAACTAGCCTTGGCGGAGATAGCATTTTTAAAAATAAAATCACAGTTCGCTTAACTACTGAAAATGGCATTGTAACCGTTGGTGGAACGGTATTTGGTGAAAATCAGCAACGCATCGTAACGATAAATGGTTTTAAGACTGACTTTAAACCAAAAGGTAAGATGATCATTTTTAAAAATCATGACGTGCCAGGCGTTATCGCTCAGATTAGTAAAATTTTAGCTGATGAAAAGATTAATATCGCAGACTTCCGCCTTGGTAGAGATGATCACAATATGGCACTTGCTGTCATCTTGGTTGATGAACATATAAAAGCAGAAACGTTAGAGAGGCTAAACGCACTTGAAGCTTGCGTTTGGGCTCAATACGCAGTTATATAAAATTTTGAAAGGATAAAAAAATGGCTTCATATTCAATGGGCGATCTAAAAAAAGGGCTAAAGATCGAGATCGATGGCGTTCCTTATAAAATCGTAGAATATCAACACGTTAAACCGGGCAAAGGTGCAGCTTTTGTTCGTGCGAAAATCAAATCTTTTATCGACGGAAAAGTGCTTGAAAAGACTTTTCACGCAGGCGATAAATGCGAGCAACCACATCTTGAAGAAAAAGAGATGCAGTATCTTTATGATGATGGTGAGTATTGTCAGTTTATGGATACGGTTACTTATGAACAAGTTGCTATTAGCGATGAGGATGTGGGTGATGTAAAAAAATGGATGATCGATGGCATGATGGTTGAAATTTTATTTCACAATGGCAATGCGATCGGCGTTGAAGTACCGCAAGTAGTTGAGCTAAAGATAGTTGAGACTCCACCAAATTTCAAGGGCGATACGCAAGGCGGTAAAAAGCCAGCTACTCTTGAGAGTGGCGCGGTAGTTCAGATACCATTCCATGTACTTGAGGGCGAAGTTATCCGTGTGGATACTGTTCGCGGCGAGTACATCGAGCGTGCAAATAAATAAAGCAGCTTAATCTTTCTTGCTAAATTTACGTTTATTAAGCCTAATGCTTAGCTAAAGTCACTATTTAAAAAGTATTGGCTTTAGCAAAAACTTCATTTCATACATTGTAAATTTTCAAGTAGCACTAGCATAAAATACACAAAAATTTTTATATTTTATAAAAATCCAAATATAGCCAAATATCAGCTCATAAAATCTTCAAAAATCAAAAAAATATATAAAATAATGAAAATTCTTAGCGAGATAAGCAAATGTTTTAACTATAAAATTTTTATATTAGGATAGTAGAACCGTAAGTCAAAAATAGGGAAAAACGAGACGGTTTCCCGTCTCGGTAGCTAGCATTAAGCCGACTTTTCTTTGAGATATTTGTTTATAAGAGTTGTGATCTCTTCACCGTGAGGAAATCTCGCTTCATCATTTCCAATGCGATCTTTCTTAGAAAATATAACATCTCCATTAACCTCGACGATGAAATTTCCACCATCACCTATAACCTTTTCGACTCTTGCATCACTAAAGTTCGCTTTTATTTCATCTTCTACACGAGAAGCTACCGGACGATAGTTTCAAGAGTTGCAGTAAATAATTTTTACTTGCATGCTCTGTCCTTTCTTGTGAAATAAGCCAATATTATATAAAATTTTACTTAACAAATAAAACATATTATTATAAAGGATAAATTTATGAAAAAAGTTGCTGTGATTTTAGCTGAAGGATTTGAGGAGATAGAAGCACTAACTTCTGTTGATGTTTTACGTAGAGCTGGAGCGATAGCTTCTATTGTTGGGCTAAATGACGTAAATATCAAAGGGTGTCACAATATATGCGTAAAAGCTGATGTGACACTTCGCGAGATGAAGGAGCTAGACTACGATGCGATCGTCTTTCCTGGCGGACTTCCAGGAGCTAGCAATCTAGCAAACGATACAAGACTTAAAGCAATTTTGCAAAATTTTGATAAAAGCAATAAGCTTATTTGTGCCATTTGTGCTGCTCCTATGGTACTTGAGAGTGCTGGTGTGCTAAAAGATCATTTTGTTTGTTATCCAGGATTTGAAGAAAATGTAAGAAGTAATAAAAGGGGCTATGATAACGGTAAGAGTGTATTGAGAGATCAAAATATTATTACAGCAAAAGGTCCTGCATTTTCAATGAAATTTGCACTTTTTATAGTTAAAAATTTACTTGGCGATGAAGCATATCTTAAAGTAAAGAATGATTTACTTTATAAATAGCTTATAAAGATAAAATAGTTTTTTATTTAATTATTTTTTTTAAACTTAAGATTAGATTTTGTTTAGTGATAGTTATAGAAGTTCTATATATACGAGCTTGTAGCTTTTAAGAATATTTTTCAAAAAAATATAATAAATTTTTGATTTTTTACATCTTTTTGACGAAAATTAGCTATTATCACACTAACCGAATAAATCGGTAATTTTTTTAAGGAACACTCCTGTGAATATTTATGTAGGAAATTTGTCGTATAGGACGACAGAGGCAGAATTAAAGGAAGCCTTTGCACAATTTGGTGAAGTAAGGCGAGCAAAAATAGTAAAAGATAGAGAAACTGATCGCTCAAAAGGCTTTGGCTTTGTTGAAATGGACGATGCAAATGAGGGACAAAAAGCTATAGACGCACTAAATGAAAAAGAACTAGGCGGACGTACTTTAAGGGTAAATGAGGCTAGACCAAGGGATTAATGACTATTTGCCACCAAATGGTGGCATAGTATCCCGCATAGCTCCTACGCCTAGTGGGTTTTTGCATGCTGGCAATGCTTATAACTTCATCCTAACTTATCTTTTGACACGTTCGGTAAATGGCATTTTGCACTTACGTATTGATGACTATGACCTTAGTAGATACCGGTGTGAGTTCGTTCAAAATATCTTTGATGTTTTAGAATTTTTGGGGCTTGAATACGATAAAGGTCCAATTAACGTAAGTGACTTTGAGCGTAATTTTAGCTTCAAAATAAGAGCTAAAAGATACGAAGATGTACTTGAAAAACTAGATGAAATTTATATCTGCGAATGTTCTAGAGCTACAAAGAATGCCTATAAAAACGGCATTTACACTAAAATTTGTAAAAATAAAAATCTAAAATTTATAAAAGACAATACTGCCATTAGACTAAGCGTAGATGAGGGCGACCCTCTTGGTAAGCTTGTGGCAGAGCAAATGGGCGATTTTGTGATTTACAAAAAAGATTTTACTCCTGCTTACAACTTTGCAAGCGTGATAGATGACGAGGATATGGGTATAAATTTGGTTGTTAGAGGCGAGGATCTAAAGGCTTGCACGCTAGCTCAAAGATACCTTGCAAAAAGGCTAAATTTTAACTTTTATAATGCTAATTTTATTCATCATAAGCTACTTTTAAAAGATGGCAAAAAGCTCTCAAAAAGCTCAAAATCGCCACCAATTAATCTAAAAGATAGACCACAAATTTATTACAAAATTTTAGCAAATGATCTTGGTTTAGATATAAGATCAGCAGATAAAATCCAAAATCTACTTTATGAGTTTAAGCTAAAAAATATTGCAAAATTTTAGCATTTGACTTGGCTAAAAGAATTTATTTAAAACTCTTTTAACCTATTGTTTGATGCTTAAATTTATAAATTTTGGAAAAATTATCTAAGCTTTGTCTCAAAAAATGCATTAAAAAGCGAGTTTATGCCTTGCTTTGTAAATTTCTCCATTATCTTTTCGATCTGCGGTTTTTCTTGCCAAATTGGCTCATCTACGAGGCTCATTTTAGCTAGCTCATTTTGAGCGTCTATGTAGCTACCAAGGCTATCAATTAGCCCCATTTTTAGGGCGTTGTGAGCTAAAAAGACCCTTGCATTTGCCCACTCGTCTTTTTTCTTGATATCTAAATTTCTAGCCTCTGCCACGTCGCTTACAAAGAGCATATAAGCATCATTTACGAGCCCTTGCAAGCTCTCACGTTCTTGCTTGCTCCAGCTCCTCATAAATGTGCCAGCCTCTTTAAACTCGCCAGCCTTCACCACTTGCTCACCCACGCCTAAATTTTTGGCCAAATTTTCGATGTTTGCCCCTTGCATGATGACGCCAATGGAGCCTATGAAAGCACCTGGGTTTGCAATGATAGTACCAGCATTTACGCCAGCGTAGTAGCTGCCGCTTGCCATATTGCCAGCTGCGTATGCGAGTACTTTTTTACTCTCTTTTAGTCGCTTAACCGCCATAGCTAGCTCCACGCTTGGACTTAGCGCACCGCCTGGGCTGTCGATGTAGAGCAGCACGCCTTTGATGTTGTTATCCAGCCTTGCTTTTTCGAGCGCATCTAAAATTTCGCTTGTGTCCATTATCGTGCCTGTGATGTCGATGCGGGCTAAATTTGGCTCTTTCATCTTACCATCTGGCGCAAATACGAAAAATAAGATCAGTAAAAATATGAGCGCCTTAAAGTAGTTGTTGATAAATTTAAAAATTCCCAAAATTCCTCTAAAAATAATCCTTAAAATTTGCAAATTTTGCCTCCAATATATAGTTTTTTGGCTTCATTTGTGTGAAGTATGAGCTGCAAAATTAGCTCGCTATCATCGCACTCTAGGTCGCTATAGATTGCGATATCAGCTGCGCGTCCTGCCTTTATCTCACCGTTATTTATCCTAAGCGCCTTTGCGCCCCCATGCGTTGCAGCGACAAAAAGCCTCGTGGCAAGCTCGTTTAGATCAAGGCTTGTATGGGTAAATAGGGCGGCTCTTAGCTCATGCCAGAAATTTAGGCTGATATTTGAGCTAAGGCCGTCTGTGCCGATGTTTAGACTAACGTTGTTTTTAAAAATTTCTTTTAAATTTAGCGCCTTTTTGCCAAGCAACCTGTTTGAAACCGCGCAGTGTGTCAAGCTGTGATGGGGCTTAAATTTAGCAAAATCGCTCACATAAACGCAGTGCGTAAATAGTGTATTTATCTCATGAAACATCTCAAAATAGCTATCCGCGTCATACATCGGCTTTGGATCCGGATTAAATCTTAAAAGATGCTTTTTAAAGCCGCCAGTACCACGCTCTAGCCACTGCTTTTCAGCCTTGCTCTCTAAAAAGTGCGTGCTAACAAGAAGATCATCTTTTTTAGCCATTTCAAGGGCGGCTTTGGCTAGCTTTGGGTGCACAGAGTAGGGTGAGTGCAGTGAGATGGCTGGGGTAAAATTTTTATTTTTATAGCCCTTTGTTTTTTCGAATTTTGCTAAGAAATTTTGCAAATTTTGCTGAACCATTTGCTCGCTTGAGCCTAAAATTTCACTAAAAAGTACGGCTTTTAGAGGACTAGCGGCTAAAATTTCAAGCTCCGAGCCAAAACTAGAAATCTCACCAACGGTGCAAACTCCACTTTTTAGTAGAGAATTTATAGCCCCGCTCATCGCTTTTTTGGCGTCCATTTTGGCTAGCTCGCCACCTTTATCGATGATAGAGCCAAGCCATTTTATAAAGTCGCCGTATTTTAGCGTGCTAACATTTGAGCTAAACTCTAAATGAACGTGTGAGTTTATAAAGGCTGGGGCGATCACGCTATCACCAAAGTCGCAAATTTTCGCCTCTTTAAATTTCTTTTGCGCCTCTTTTTCGCTTAAAATTTCTAAAATTTTATCATCATCAATAACGACACAAGAATTTCTTAAAATTTTTGGATTTTCTCCGCCAGTGATTATTTTTTTTGCTTTTAAAATTTCCATATTTGAGCCTTAAATTTTTGTTATTGTAGCGAAAATTTAGGAACGAAAATGTATAATTTGGGCTATTTAATCAAAAAGGAGTGACATGGATAAGAAGCTAAAAATAATGGTTATCCAAGGGCCAAATATCAACATGCTTGGCGCTAGAGAGCCAGGAATTTACGGCGTTATGAAGATGGAGGATATCCACTCTCAAATGAAGATCGTTGCCGATCAAAATGACGTTGAGATCGAGTTTTTTCAAAGCAACCTTGAGGGCGAGCTAGTCGATAAGATCCAAGAGTGCTTGGGCGATGCTGACGGCATCATCATAAACCCAGCTGCCTACACTCACACCTCTATCGCTATCCGTGACGCGCTAAGTGCGGTTGCGCTGCCAGTTATCGAGGTGCATATCAGCAACGTTTATAGAAGAGAAGAGTTTCGCCACAAAAGTCTCATCGCACCAGTTGCAGCAGGCCAGATCGTGGGCTTTGGACCAGTTGGCTATCATTTGGCGATGATAGGCATGCTTCAAATTTTTGAGCAAATCAAAGCAGTAAGAGCAAATCAAAAAGCACAATGAATTTCATCTTAAAGGACGAAAGCGCCGTATTTTACGAGTGCGGTTATAGCTGCGATAATGAGTTTTTGCTATGCGTTGATGGCGTAAAATACTTTTTCACGGATGCGAGGTATTATTTCGAGGCAAAAAGCTACGTAAATGCAGGTGTAGTCGTTCTTTTAGCGCAGAGAAATTTAATAAGCGAGGTCAGGGCATTTTTAAGAAAGATGAAGCCAAGCAGCCTTGTTTTTAACCCTGATGAGCTAAGCTTAAGTGAGTTTAACGCGCTTAGCAAAGGCTTTAGGATAAATTTTAAGCCAAAGGCAAATTTCTCTAGGCTAAAGAGAATTTGCAAAAGCGAAGATGAGATAAAAATTTTAAAAAAAGCTAGCGAATTTGGAGCAAAATGCTTTGATGAATTTGCTAAATTTGTGCGTGAAAATGGCGAGGGGATGAGCGAAAAAGAGCTTCATTTTAACGCCTCACTCATCTTTAGACAAAAAAACGAGTTAGGTCTTAGCTTTGATCCGATCGTAGCGATAAACGAAAATGCCGCAAAGGCGCATGCGCTGCCCGGGGATAAAATTTTAAAAAGGGGCGATTTGTTGCTACTTGACGCTGGGGTTAAATTTAATCGCTACTGCTCTGATCGCACCAGAACTGCTTGCTTTGATGAAAATTTTAACTTCTCAAAGGAACAAAAATTTAAAAACGCCAAGATGCAAGAAATTTACGAGATTGTAAAAGAGGCTCAGGCTGCTGCGATAAAGGTCGCTAGAGCTGGAGTTAGGGCGTGCGAGATAGACCTTGCAGCAAGAAGCGTGATAGCAAAGGCTGGATATAAAAAGGCCTTTTTTCACTCGACAGGACACGGTGTGGGTGTGGATATACACGAGCTTCCAGTCATCTCAGCAAGGAGCGAAACGCTCATAAAAGAGGGCATGGTCTTTAGTATAGAGCCTGGAATTTATCTAGAAAATGAATTTGGCGTGCGCATCGAGGACGTGGTGGTTGCAAGAGAAGGTGGGTGCGAGATTTTATGAGGCTAGCTGGAGCAAGAAAGATCGTAAAAAGCCGTTTTTGCCCTAGTTTTTTTCATAAAAGAGATGAGTTTAAGTATGAGGCGTTAGTTGGTATGGGTGGCAACATCGGCGACAGCGCAAAGAGGTTTGATAAATTTATAAGAGTGATTACAAGTGATAGCAGGTTTCATGTAGTTGAAGTCTCGCCGATCCTTATAAATGCGGCGTTTGGCTACGAAGCACAGGATGATTTTAGTAACGCTGTTATAAATTTACAAACATCTATGAGCCCTAGAAATTTGCTAAAAATTTTGAGGCACTATGAGAGTAAATTTAAGCGCGTCAGGACGTTTAAAAATGCGCCGCGCACGCTTGATCTGGATATTTTGTATTTTAGTAAAAAAGTCTATAAGACGCCGCACCTTATCGTTCCGCACCCAGGGGCTGGTAAGAGGCTTAGCGTGATCGTGCCACTAGGGCTTATGAGAGGTTAAAAGGATATAAATGGCTACAAAATTTCATACTTTTACAGGAGAGAGCACCATCGAGGCTTTGAAAAAGGCTCAAGAAACGTGCGGCGAAAAGGCCATACTAGTTACTACAAAACAGATTCAAGCCAAAACGATAAATAAAAAACCGCTTTATGAAATTTTAGTAAGCGTCGAAGAGGACGACGTGAAGCAACCCCTAAAACCAAATACAAAAGCCATAAATTATGAAAATGCCTACTCTAAATTTAATAAAAACTATGAACCTGCTAAGCCAAAATTTGAGATAAAAGAAGAACCGGCTAAATTTGAGGCAAAGACAGCATCACCCGAGCCTTACGATCCAAACGAGAGCGTGCTTTTAAATATCTCAGCTGCTGCAAAAGAGATAAGCACGATCGCAAATGTAAATATCGATGACGTCAAAGATAAAGAGTCGAGCATACCAAATGGCATGAATAAAAAAATAGACGATGTGGTAAAGCAAGTAAGCGTGCTAAGCGAAAAAATAGGGCTCATAACTGACATGATCTGGGATGAAAAAGCCCCAAATCGAAACAATCTTTCGATCCCACCTGAGTTTGCCAGCATCTATAAGCTCGCAAAACAAAGCGGCATGAAAGATGAGCATTTAGAGGCTATCATGCAAACGACGCTTGAAAATTTACCAGTTTCGATGAAGAGCAATCCAACTGCTGTAAAGAGATACTTCTACTCACTTTTGCGAAATATGCTACCTTGCAGAAAAGAGCCAAGCGATAAAAAACAACGTATCATGATGCTAGTTGGCCCAACCGGAGTTGGTAAGACTACGACTCTTGCAAAGCTAGCTGCTCGTTTTGCATACGGCAATGAAAAACGCTATAAAACAGGTATCATCACGCTTGATACATATCGTATTGGAGCGGTTGAGCAGTTATTTCAATACGCTAAAATGATGAAGCTTCCTATTCTCGATGTTATCGAGATAGATGACTTTCAAAATGCTATCAAACAGCTTAATTATTGTGATGTGATACTTATTGATACGACTGGAAATTCACAGTATGACAAAGAAAAGCTTGAAAGGCTTGATAAATTTTTAAAGCATAGTGGCGCAAAGATTGATGTAAATTTGGTCCTTTCGGCTGGCTCAAAGGTTGAGGATCTGATAGAAATTTATAATGGATTTTCATTTTTAGAGATCGATACACTTATAATCACAAAATTTGATGAGACAAAAATTTTTGGTAATGTCTTTTCGCTGATATATGAGACAAACACGCCGGTTAGCTACTTTAGCGTGGGTCAAGAGGTACCTGATGATCTTGTGGAGGCAAAGAGCGAATTTTTAGTAGAGTGCGTGTTTGACGGCTTTACAAAGCAAAAGGCTAGCGATGAATAATCAAGCGCAAAAATTACAAAATTTAGTCCAGTCTCAAAGCAAGAGCAAAAATACGCATTTTATTGCGATAACTAGCGGCAAAGGCGGTGTTGGTAAGAGTACGATAAGTGCAAATTTAGCAAATGTTTTATCAAAAAATGGCTACAAAGTAGGACTATTTGACGCTGATATCGGCCTTGCAAACCTTGATGTCATCCTAAATGTAAAAATGGGCAAAAATTTACTTCACGTGCTAAAAGGCGAGTGCAGCCTAAAAGATATCTTGATACCTATAAATAAAAATTTGATCCTCATTCCTGGTGAAAGCGGTGATGAAATTTTAAAATTTAACAATCAATTTTTATTTGAGAGGTTTTTAGACGAGGCGAGCGAGCTTGATGAGCTTGATTTTTTGATCATCGATACTGGAGCTGGCATAGGCGGTAGCACGCAGCTATTTTTAGAGGCAGCTGATGAGGTCGTGGTGGTAACTGTACCTGATCCTGCAGCGATAACTGATGCATACGCTGTCATAAAGATCGTCTCAAGGTTTAAAAATAGTGAGCTTTTGCTTTTAAATATGGTAAAAAATGAAGCAGAAGCGACTAGAATTTATGAAAATATCAAACGTGTTGCTAATGCAAATATCGGGCCTAGCTTAAATTTAGAGCTTATAGGATTTGTGGCTTCTGATAAGAATGTTTCAAGAAGTATAAAACAACGAACGCTTTTTACAGACGACGCTGCTTATGCTGAGCCTAGTGCACAGATAAAACAGATAGCTTCGAATTTACTTTATAGGTTGGAACGAAAAGTGCTTAACGATGAGCAAAGCAGGAGCTTTGGGGGCTTCTTTAAGCGTTTGATAGAACAATTTTAATGGAGATTGAGCTTTGCGTGCAGAAAATTTTATAGCATTTTTTACGGTTTGTGGTTTTTTTGTAGGTATAGTTTTTACCTTGCTAAAGGTGAGTGAGCCTATCGAAATGCTAGTTTATACACTAGTTATTACTTTGTTTTTTTATCTTATAATTCACATTGTTGTCATGAACTACATCGATGTGAAAAGGGCTTTAACTAAAATTTTTGACAAACAAAAACACGAAGAGATCGCAGACTATCTCATCTCTGAGCTAAATACTAGAGAAAAGCGTATGGAAAATATAATGGTAAAAATGACTGCTGAAAATTTTGATTCTGGTAAACGAAATGCACGAGTTAAAGCAAAAGCAGCTTAACGCTTATAAAAACACGATAAAAAAGGAACAAGACGAAATCGTCTTAAAATATATGCCAGCACTGCGTGCAATGGCGTTCAGGCTTAAAGAGAGGCTACCATCAAGTATAGATACAAATGACCTAATAAGCATTGGCGTCGAAGAGATGATAAAACTTAGTAGGAAGTATGACAAGGAGCAAAATGACTCTTTTTGGGGTTATGGCAAAAAGAGAATTTATGGCTCTATGCTTGATTATCTAAGGACGCTCGATGTTGTTAGCAGAAGCGATAGAAAGCTAGTAAAGAGCATAAATAGCGAGATAGATAACTATTTTAATGAATTTGAAGAAGAGCCAAGTGATGAGTATTTGGCCGAAAAGCTTAATGAAGATATTGAAAAGATAAGAGAGGCAAGAGGCGTTAGCGGTATCATTACTATTTTGCCAATAGACGAGCAAATGGAGCTAATTGGTCAAAATGATGTCGAGAAAAGCATTGAGAGAGAGGATCTCATTTTAAAAATAGAAGAAGCTTTAAAAGATTTTGACGAAAGAGATCAGATGTTAGTTCAGCTTTATTATTATGAAGAGCTAAATTTAAAAGAGATAAGCCAGATCATGAATATCAGCGAGAGTAGAATTTCACAAATTCATAAACGTTTGCTTGATCGTATCAGGCGTAGCTTGGGGGTTTAATGGCTGATATTTTAAGTCAAGAAGAGATAGACGCGCTACTTGAAGTTGTTGATGAAGACGGCGATACGAGTAATATCGAGGTCGAAGAGAGATCGCAAGGCGAACAAAAACAGATTATTATTTATGATTTTAAGCGTCCAAACCGCGTTAGTAAAGAGCAACTCCGTGCGATAAAAGGCATCCATGATAAGCTTGCTAGAAATTTAGCTAGTCAAATTTCAAGCGTGATGAGAAGTATTGTCGAGATCAGACTTCACAGTGTTGATCAAATGACTTATGGCGAATTTTTGATGAGTTTGCCAAGTCCAACTAGTTTTAATGTCTTTTCTATAAAGCCACTTGATGGAAACTGTGTTTTGGAGATAAATCCAAGTATTGCTTTTCCGATGATAGATCGTTTGCTTGGCGGAACTGGTGAAAATTTTGAAGCAAATAGAGAACTAACTGACATTGAAGTAAATTTGCTTGATGCGGTGCTTAGAATGATCATGCAGCGTCTAAAAGAGAGCTGGTCAATGATAACTGATATGTACCCAAATGTGGAAGCCAAAGAGAGCAGTCCAAATGTCGTACAAATCGTCTCTCAAAATGAGATTGTTATTATGGTCGTTATGGAGATCATAGTTGGTGGCTCAAGCGGTATGATAAATTTATGCTATCCAGTCATCTACCTTGAACCGATACTCTCACGCCTTGCAAACAGAGATATTATGCTTGGTGAAACGAGTGCAAAAAAAAGTAGAAACAAAGAGCTAAAAACACTTATCGGACGAGCAGAAATTTTATATGAAGCCATACTTGGCAAATCGATCATCAGCGTAAATGAGTTTTTAAATTTAAAAGAAGGCGATATTTTAAGGCTTGATAGAGGAGCTGATGATAAGGCGATCGTTTGTATCGATAAAAAAGAAGTTTTCTTAGCTGAAGTCGGGCTTCATAGATTTAGAAAATCTATAAGGATTGAGCAGTTAATACGCTCTGATAAAGATGAGATCAAAAATATCTTAGAAAAATACGAAGAAGAGCGAAAAGCAAAGCTAATGGCGTATGAAGCTAATGAGCGCAAAATGGAAGAAGAAGAGGACGACGAAGATGATGAATGATTTTTTTAATATATTTTCTAACGAATTAAAAGCTACTATCGAAGGACTTACGGGCAGAGCTCCAGAGGTTGGCGAAAGAAATGAATTTGATGCACCAACGCAAAATGGCATAAAACCGCCGGTAGTGATGGCCAATATCTCTTTAAGTGGTGACATCAATGCTAAAACAGAGATAGTATGCACTCCGGTTTTAATAAGTGCCATTAGCGAATGGATGATGGGCGAAGAGGAAATTTCAAAGAATGAAAATTTAGGCAGTGATGAGCTTGACGCTGCAAAAGAGATATTTTCAAACCTTTTTAGTGCTTTTAGTACATCTTTGGGCGCTCAAAAGGGCATGCCAAAGATAAATTTTGAAGTAATAAATGTAAATTTTTTAGATGAAAATTCTTCTCTTGATTTTAGTGTTTATGAAAAGCTATTTTTATTTAATGTCAAAATCGAAGATCTAAGTGAGCATATCGGTTTTGCTTGCGATCATTCGTTGATGAAATTTTTTGAGCCAACAAAGACCGAAGCACCAGCTGCACCAGCAAGTACTCCTCACGTAGCTAAGGGCGATTTTAGCGCTGAAGAGATGAGAAATATCGGGCTTATAATGGATGTTAGGCTGCCTATTCGTGTTCGTATCGGCTCAAAAAGAATGCTTTTAAAAGATGTGCTTACCATGGATATTGGCTCAGTTATCGAGTTAAATCAATTAGCAAATGATCCACTAGAAATTTTGATCGGCGATAAGGTAATAGCCCTTGGCGAAGTTGTCATAATAGACGGAAACTTTGGCATCCAGATCACTCAGATAGGCTCAAAACGCGAGAGGCTTCAACAGTTAAAATAATGAATAATGAATTAGTTAGCGATCTTTTAAATTTTCCAAACGTCTTAAAATATAAAAATAAAAATGTTACCTTCTTTGGCTCGGCTAGATTTGATGAAGAAAATTTCTACTGCAAAAAGGCTTATGAGCTAGCTTACAAACTAAACGAGCTAGGATATGCCATCTTAACTGGTGGCGGGGACGGCATAATGAGAGCTGCAAACAAGGGTGCGTTTGATAGTGCAAAATCGCCAAGCATAGCCCTAAATGTGAGGCTTCCATTTGAACAAAATACAAACCCTTACGTCACAGCAAAATATCTCTTTTCAAATTTAAGTCCAAGAAAATTTGCACTTACCGATCGCTCAGTCGCATTTGTCGTCTTTCCAGGTGGTTTTGGTACTCTTGATGAACTTTTTGAAATTTTAGTACTTGCTCAAGTTGGTAGCAAAAAAGTAAAAATTTTTCTTTTTGGGAGCGAGTTTTGGCAAGGGCTTGATGAGTTTATAAAAAATACGCTAGTTAGCCAAAAAACAATAAAAAAAGAAGATATAAATTTATACAAAATCACCGATGATTTAGAGCTTATTGCAAATGAAATTTTGGCTATTTAAAAATAAGATATAAAATATCCCCTTTTAAATTTCAAAGAGGTAAAAAATATGAAAATAATGGTCGCAATGAGCGGTGGTGTAGATAGCACTATGACGGCTAAATTTCTGCAAGAAGCTGGTCATGAAGTGCAAGGTTGCTATATGATGCTGCATCAAAAGCCAGGATATCACGAAGAAAATATCAGAAAAGTGAAAAAAGTAGGCGAGTATCTTGGCATAAAGGTGCATATTTTGGATCTGCAGGATAAATTTAATGAGTTTGTCTATGATCCTTTTGTGAAGCTCTATAAAGAGGGCAAGACGCCAAACCCTTGTGCTTTGTGCAATAAATTTATAAAGCTTGGTGCGCTACTTGATTTTGCAAAGGCAAATGGCTGTGAGAAGCTTGCTACTGGGCATTATGTGCAAGTTATTGATGGATTTATCACATGTGCAAAAGATCCTAGCAAGGATCAAAGCTACTTTTTAGCCCAAGTGCCAAAAGAGATATTAAAAGATGTTATTTTCCCGCTTGGGGATAAATTTAAAAAAGACATAAAAGAGCTTGCAAGAAGTGTAAAAGTGCTTGAAGAATTTGCTACGCAGGCAGAAAGTAGTGAAATTTGCTTTGTGGAAGATACTTATATCGAAGTTTTAAATAAGCATTACAATACAAATTTACCAGGAAATGTAGTTGATAAAGACGGCAAAATAATCGGCCGCCACCAAGGCTATATGCACTATACTATCGGCAAGCGCCGTGGTTTTGAGGTTTTTGGCGCCCATGAGCCACACTTTGTTATAAAGATAAATGCCGACAAAAATGAGATCGTTGTAGGAACAAAAGATGACTTGGCTCAAAAAGTAGTTGAGCTTGAAAACGTAAATTTGTTTATAGATAAAGATAAATTTGAGTGCGAAACCAAGATAAGATATAGAAGTCCTAAACTTGATGCTTTTGTTGAGGTTGATAAAGAGAATAAAACAGCGAAACTAACGCTAAATCAAAATGCACTTGGTGTGGCGCAAGGCCAGCTTTGTGTTATGTATGATGGCGATAAGGTTATTGCAAGTGGATTTATAAAAGGCTAGTTTTAGCCTTTTATAAAAATTTATTGGGCTCTGTGCGATTTTTTATAAATTAAGCTAAAATTTATTGACAAAATATATCTTTTCGTCTATAATACGAGCTCTTTTCAAGTGTTCCGGATTAGCTCAGCGGTAGAGTAGGTGACTGTTAATCACTTGGTCGCTGGTTCGAACCCAGCATCCGGAGCCATTTATCTTCAAAAATCACTTTAAAACCCCGATTTTAACGATGTTTTAAGAACTTTAAGTTTTCTTATTTTTGTAATTTTCTCTTTTATTTCCCCTCAGTTTTATTTATTATTTCAAAGTGTATCGTTCTGATTCGTAGTTAAAATGCGATTAGATATTTGTCTTTGAACGAAGTTAAAATAAATTTCCTTTATTCATTCTAGCTTCATTTAAGGCTTTTATAATGTGCTCATCCAAACTAAAGTTGGAAATCAAAATAAAAGGATCAAAAATGAAAAAGATATTAGGCACGACAGTTTTAGCAGCAGTTTTAGGAGTGACAAGCTTGCAAGCAGCTATCACATCAAAGGATGCTTTAAATATAGCTGAGAAAAACTTCCCAGGCTCAAGCGTCAAAGATATCGAGATAGACGTCAAAAATGGTGCGACATTTTACAAGATAGAGTCTTTTAAAGATGGCGCCAAACAAGATATCAAAATCGATGCTAATAACGGTCATATCGTTAAAGTAGAGAATAAAAATAAAAAACACATACTTCCAATAGAAGCGGTAGATTTTTCAAAATTTGCTCTTGGCATCGACGAGGCTGTGGCCAAAGCTCAAGCGCTTGAAGCTGGCTGGAGTCTTGATGAGGTAGACCTTGATAATAAAAATGGTGCTTGGATATACAAAGTAGAGCTTAAGCGCGACAGGAGCGAGAAAAAAGTGATCATAAACGCTCAAACTGGTGAAATAATAGGTAATTATACAAAGTAATTTAACGTCCTTTTTGGGCATTAAATTTTTATAAAAGTGAAAAAGATAAGTGAAAATTTAGATCAAAATTTAAATGAGAAAGTTAGCAAGCAGAGTTTAGAGAGAAATTTGAATAAAAATTTAAGCGAAAACAAAGTCGCTGATTTTAGCGAAAACGAGAGATAAAATTTAAGTAAAAATGCTGCTAATAAAAATAGTTAGGAAAATTTAGAGAAGAGCGAGCAAAGCCCTGAAAATTTGGATAAAAATCCTAGTGAAGCAAGCAATAGCACAAAAATTTTAAGCCAAGCTACCTCAAAATGCAAAGCTCAGAATTTCTTTAAAAAAGCATTTGAACTTTTGCTTCAAGGTGCAGCGGATGCGCTTATCTACGCTGGCAAGGATGGAGTGTGGCTATCAAACGCCACAAACTGTCTAAAAGACGAGACACAAAGGGCGGAGCTATCAAAGATAAATGAAGAGCAGGCTAAATTTGAAGGATCTTGCCAGAAAAAGTTAAAGAGCTAATCTTAGAACGCCTAAAAGTAGAGCCAGAAGAGGTGGAGTTTGCACCGATCTATCTAGCGAAAAAACAAAGCTTTGGCACATTTTGCACGGAGTATTTTTATGAGGCAAGGGCTAAAATAAGGGCTTTTTATATGATTTCAAGATAGGCGCAATGAATGGTGAAATTTTAAATCTAAAAATAAAAAGCTAAATTTGTTAAAATAGCTAGCAAAACCAAGAGAGGCAAGATGAAAATTTTAGTCGTTGAGGACGAAATAGACCTAAACAACGTCATAGTAAAGCACCTAAAGAAAAACGGATATAGCGTCGATAGCGCATTTAACGGCGAGGAGGCGATGGACTTTACCGCCGTGGCGCACTACGATCTTATCGTGCTTGATCTTATGATGCCAGTGATGGACGGACTTGCATTTTTGCAAAGATCACGCGCTGCAAAGCTAGCAACCCCTGTGCTGATACTAACGGCAAAGGACGATGTGGAGGACGTTGTAAAGGGGCTCGATGCGGGCGCGGATGATTATTTGATAAAGCCATTTGATTTTAAGGAGCTACTAGCTAGGGTACGCACGCTCATTCGCCGAAACAGCGGCAATGCGGCTAATGAAATTTATGCAGGCGAGCTAAAGATCGATCTTTCAAAAAAGTCGGTCGAATTTGGCGGCGAGCAGATCGAGCTAACTGGCAAAGAGTATGAAATTTTAGAGCTTTTGATGCTAAACAAGGGCAGAATTTTAACTCGCGATCAGATCAAAGAGCATGTCTGGGACTTTGACTACACAGGCGGCTCAAACGTCATCGACGTGCTTATCAAAAACATAAGAAAAAAGCTTGGTGAGTGCGATGTGATACAGACTAAAAGAGGGCTTGGCTATGTTGTTAAGGATTAAGCAAGCCCTTGCAAATATCCCAATAACGGCGCGCGTAACGCTTTGGTACTCGTTTTTTATCATCGCTATCGTGGCGGCTCTAGTTGCCATTTCAGCGGTCGTGGCGGATGAGGTTTTTGAGGATGTGAGCCAAAAAAAGCTAGCCAAATCAGTCACCAAAATCGCCAATGATATGGATGATTTTGAGCCATATGATGATGGGATATTTTTTATAAAATATAACGCAAAAGGCGATGTGATCGGTGGTTTATCGCCAAAGCGCTTTCAAATTTCACTTAAAATGAATAGCGGTGCGGTGCAGCTTTATGAAGAAGACGAAAACCGCTTTTACTACTACGATATCGCAGCTAAAGGCAAAGATGTCTGGGTCAGAGGCGTAATAAATGCGGAGAAATTTTTCAAAAAAGAGGGACTATTTTTACTAGCGCTGGGCATTTTTGTGCCGGTTTTATTTCTCTTTGTGCTTTACGGCGGCTACAAAACGATAAAAAATGCGATGAAACCAGTTGCTACGATGTCAAAAACTGCGCTTGAGATAGGCAGCAGCCGTGACTTTTCAAAGCGTATTGACCTTCCTACTGGCAAAGACGAGCTGCACGCGCTTGCGAGCGTTTTTAACCAGATGCTTGACTCCCTTGAGAAGGTCTATCAAAGCGAAAAACAGCTCACCTCAGATGTCTCGCACGAGCTGCGAACGCCGCTATCTGTCATCATGGCTGAGAGCGACTACGCTAAAAACTACTCACAAAATTTGGACGAGGCCAAGGAGTCGCTGGAGGTCATCTCTAGGCAGTCAAGAAAGATAACCTCGCTTATAGATCAAATTTTGGAGCTCTCAAGGCTAGAAGCTGGCAGAAATTTGGAGCTAAAACGTATAAATTTAAGCTCTATCTTGCAAAATTTAGCCACCGACTATGAGAAGCTAGCAGACGCAAATGGGCTAAAATTTAGCTGTGTGGTAGCACCAGATGCCGTAATCCTCGGCGATGAGCTGATGATATCAAGGCTGGTGGATAACTTTTTAAGCAATGCTCTTAAATTTGCTTCGGCTAAGATCGAGCTAAATTTAAGTCTCACAAAAACGCATGCGCTTGTGTCTGTAAAAGACGATGGTGTTGGCATCTCTAAAAAAGATAGCGAGCTAATCTGGAATAAATTTTATCAAGTTGAAAGCTCAAGAAACAAAAGCCTAAACACAGGCAGCGGACTAGGACTTGCTATAGCTACAAATATCGCTAAAATTCACGGTGCAAAGCTTGGTGTAAAAAGCGAAGCTGGAGCTGGATGCGAATTTTTGGCAGAATTTGAGCTTATAAATTTAAAGCAAGTGAAAATTTAGGCAGTTTGCTAAGACAAAATTTATGAAATAGCAAATAAATACGAGCACAAATTTAAATGCCGCATAAAAACGGCATCTATATTTTTAAGGTAAAGCTAAATTTATAAACTTTTACAGAAATTTCATGGTTAAGTTGCCCCAAAAAGAGCTCTTAGGGTATGCTCATATCATAAGCATCAACAAAGACTTCAAAGCTACGAGATAGATGAAGATAGTAGCGGTTGAGGTCTATATAGTAAGTAAAGCATTAAGACGTATGATTTAAAGGCCATTTAAATGGCTTTTAAAAGAGCTTGTAAAAAGATGTTTTGCAAAGTAACGTAAAGAATTTTCGCCATTTTGATTTTGAGCAAAACCACTCTAGCTACGAATTAACCACACTTTCCTATACTTTTTATAACTTTGATATCTAACAAAATTTACAAAATTTAGCCAAAAACCAAAAACCAAAAATGCAAAAGGCACTAAATTCAGTGCCTTTTATCGCTATCTCTCGCCAAGTTTGCCGCATGCATCAGCGCGGCATCTACTGCAATGCGTCATTTGATTTATGTCACTACCTATTGATCTACGGATGCGGTGGATCTCGTCACTTGAAGGGGACTTTAAATTTTCAAAAGGCGTATCATGCACCGGTATCATCGCCATGCAGTTCATTATGTCAGCTCCCCACTGCTTTGCCTTTGCCGAGATGCTTTGGACGTGGTCCATATTGACCCCAGGGATGACGACGGTGTTTATCTTTACTAGCATGCCAGCCTCTTTTAGCTTGCGGATGCCCTCGTCCTGACGTGCTAGCAGTATCCTAGCAGCCTCCTCGCCGTAGTAGTTTTTATCCTCATGCCTCACCCACGAATAGACCTTCGAGCCAACATCTGGTGTCACGGCATTAACAGTCACTGTCACGTGGCTCACGCCAAGGCGCACGATCTCATCAACATGCTCAGGCAGTGCTAAGCCATTAGTTGAGAGGCATAGCAGGGCATTTGGGAAGTGGGACTTACACTTTTCAAAGGTCGCTAGCGTCTTATCAACGTCACACATCGGATCGCCAGGTCCAGCGATGCCGATGACTGAGATGTCTTGTCTAAATTTAAAGAGCTTTTCTAAAAATTTCACCGATTCATCTGGAGTTTGCACCTTTGCTGTTACGCCAGGGCGGTTTTCATTAGCGCAGTCATATATGCGGTTGCAGAAGTTGCACTGGATGTTGCAGTGTGGGGCAACTGGTAGATGCACGCGTCCGTAGTTAGCGGAGGCCTTTTTGTTAAAGCAGGGGTGGCTGTCTAGATCAGCCTTAGTGCGAAAAATCATTAGTTCTTTTTCCTTCCAAATTTAATGGCATTTGCATGGCAGACATTTAGGCAGTCTCCGCAGTTTGTGCAGTTTATCTCATCAGGTCTTGTCCCCATCTCGCACTTGCGCAAGCATGCGTCGCAGTCGTCACAGGCGCTTGTTTTATAGACGCGAAAGATCGAAAATTTACGCAAAATTTCAAGTACACCGCCTGATGGACAGATGAAACGGCACCAAAGGTTAGCTACGATCAGCGAGGCTAGCATGACTGAGATGATGATCACTGTGCGAGTGACCCACTCCCATTCGCCAAAGCGAAGTGACAAAGTGAGGGCAGTTAGGTACTCATCGCTCGTTCTTATAGGTATCATCATGCGTGGATTGCCCCAGATGAAATAGATCCAAAGGCTGATTGCTATGGTAGCTAGCATGCCTATTTGAGCGATTATTAGCTTTTTGCTGCGAATTTTTAGCTTGAAAAAGGCAAATTTACCAAGCATTTGATTGACAAAGCCTGCTGGACAGACCCAACCGCAAAATGCCCTGCCAAAGAGGATGACAAGCGCTGGGATAAATAGCCAAAATCCAAAAAATAGCGACGTGATCCGCCCCCAACAGGTGATGATAGGGCAATTTTGGCAATTTACAAAAGGCACTACAAAAGGGCATCTAAAAATGCCGTAATACGCCCATTGACCGATGCCTGCTATAAAGATGAGCTGCACTATACGTCTTATCTTTGTTGTGGGGGAGTTTTTGCTTTTCTTTTTTAAATTTACATTGCCGCATGCACTGCTATTAGAGCATGCGCTATTACAGCTACTACACATCTTTTACACCAAACCTTTCTATAAGCTCTAGCCCACGCGCTGAATAAATGGAGGTAAAGCCATGTTTTTCAAAAATTTCTTGCCCTTCGGTGCCGCAAACAAAGTCTGCAAAGTCATTTGCGAGCCTTTCATCTTTTACATATTTCATTATATTTAGCGTAAAAGTGAGCGGTCCAGGTGGGATGAGCTTTTCATCGATGGGCATATACTCAATCTTGTCTTTAAACCTATCGTGCGTTGTTAGGCGCTTTTCGATGATCGAGGCATCGCCCTTGCCGTCAACTAGCTCGCACATCATATTTATGACGCATGACCCGTTTGCGACCATGTTTTTCATCACCGCATCGGTTAGGTTTGAGTTTTTTAAGATCCCCTTGACTGGGCTACTGCCAGGGGGCGATGATCTAAGCGGCAGCATCACTCTAACTCCTGGCTCAACAAGGTCTTTTAAGTCGCGAATGCCAGCAGGGTTGCCTTTTGGCACGACTAGGACGTAGTCGGTAAAGCATAGTGGCCTAAAGTGGAGGCTAAGGCCAGCTTTGCGAAGTTTTTTAGAAAGCTCTAAAACCCTTGCTCCAAAGAGCTCGGTCGTGCTTTGAAGTGCTAAAAGCGACTTGCCAAGAGCACCAGCAAAGGCGCCTGTGTATTGGATGTTGTGCCCTGTTCTTGACTCGTAAATGGCATTTAGCTCATTAAATGCTTCAGATAGGCCTCCACACGACCAAACCTGAAGTGAGTCAGACTTAAATGGTGTAAAGCCAGCCAGCATCGTTTGCGGAGTGGCAACAGCAGCTGTGGCTAAAGCACCTTTTAAAAAGCCACGGCGTGATATACCGGTTTGTTTTAATTCCACGAAATCTCCTTTTGGGATTTAAGAAATGTAAATTTGATATTTTCGGCACGCGAAACTTGTGAAATTTGACTTTTGAAATTTGCAAAAATGGTAGTTGAAGATAAATTTATGCAAATGTAAATCGCAACTGCGACCAAATTTGGTGTAATTATAACCAAAAGTAAGTTTAAAAAGCGAGATAATTTTAATGAGATAAAAATTTCATATTGTAAATTTAATGTCTAAAAAATAATTAAGATTTTAGTCGTCAATTTGATGTATTATTTTGTAAATAATATAAAAATATATTGCTAGTTTTTACTTTTTTTGTTATACTTCGCTCATAAAAGCATTAGTATTATTTTTAAAATAATACAGAAAGGAGCATCTTAAAATGATAAAAATAAGCGACATATCTGATATAAAAACCGGTCTAGTTTTAAACCGCAAAAAGGCGGACAAAAACGTAGATGAGAAATTTAGCTATAAAGTAGTCTCGCTAAAGTCCTTTAACGAAAATGCGCTTTTTGATGACACATTTGCAGACGAGTTTATATCAAGCGAAAAAATAAGCGATGAGTATAAAGTGAGCCGTGGCGATGTTTTGTTACGCCTTAGAGAGCCAAATTTCGCCGTTTATATAGACAAAGATTATGACGATCTTATCTACTCATCTTTGATGGTTCGCATAAGGGTTAAAAGCGACATATTTGATCCGCGTTTTATGGCGCATTATCTAAACAGCAACGCCGTTAAAAGAGCCCTTGCGCCAGATGTTTCAGGCACTACAATAGCGATGATAGGCGTTGCAAGCATAAATAATATAAAAATACCAGCCATAAATTTGCAAACCCAAAACAAGATAGTAAAATACCTAGATTTAGCTCGCGAGGAGAGCGAAATTTTGCAAAATTTAGCAGCCCAAAAGCAAAAATACCACAAAAGTATATTTGAAAATTTAATAAAAGAGGAGAACTAAGATGCAAAAGACCACACAAGATGCCATAAATAACGTCGTTTGGAAGGCTTGTGACACATTTCGCGGCACGATGGACGGAAGCGACTATAAAGACTATGTCTTAACGATGCTTTTTGTTAAGTATCTATCTGATTTTTATAAAGAAAAGCTTGAATTGCTTAAAGTCGAATACGGCGATAAGAGTGATAGGATCGAAGCAAAGCTAAAGAAAGAGAAATTTAAGCTTGATGAGAGTTGCACCTTTGAGTATCTTTTGGCGCACAAAGAAGCGGTAAATTTAGGCGAGATAATGAACAAAACTCTAGAAAAGATCGAAGAAGACAATAAAGATAAGCTTGAAGGCATCTTTAGAAGCATCGATTTTAATAACAAAAACAAGCTCGGCGACACGAAAGTGAGAAACGCCATATTGAAAAATTTGCTCGATGATTTTAGTGACGCTAGGCTAGATCTTCGCCCTTCTATGCTTGAGGGCAACGACATAATAGGCGACGCATATGAGTATCTTATAGCTTACTTTGCAAGTGACTCTGGCAAAAAAGGCGGAGAGTTTTACACGCCAAGCGAGGTTTCGACGCTTCTTGCAAAGCTGGTTGAGCCAAAAGAGGGCGATATGATCTACGATCCTACTTGCGGCTCTGGTTCGCTTCTTATCAAGGCTTCAAAAGAGATCGGCAGCAAAAATTTCCGCCTTTATGGACAGGAGAAAAACGGACAAACTCACGCACTTTGCAAGATGAATATGTTCTTGCACGAGATAAATGATGCGGTGATCGAGTGGGGTGACACGATCAGAAATCCGCTTCACCTACAAGACAACCTCATTAAAACCTTTGACATAGTCGTGGCAAATCCCCCTTTTAGCCTAGATAAATGGGGCGCTGACTTTGCAGGAAACGATCCTTTTATGAGATTTGCTAGCTACGCTTTGCCGCCAAAGAGCAAGGGCGACTACGCATTTGTCGTGCACATGATAAAAAGTCTAAACAATAACGGCAAAATGGGCGTCGTGCTTCCGCATGGAGTGCTATTTCGCGGAGCAAATGAAGGCAAGATCCGCCAAAAGCTGATCGAAGAAAATTTACTTGACGCCGTCATCGGACTACCGGCAAATTTATTTTATGGCACGAGCATCCCTGCTTGCATACTTGTTTTTAAGAAAAACCGCTCAAACGAAGATGTGCTATTTATCGATGCTAGCAAGGAATTTGAAAAAGGCAAAAACAAAAACTCTCTAACCGAGCAAAATATCAAAAAGATAATCGCCGCCTACAAAAACAGAAGTGAGATAGAAAAATACTCCCACCTAGCAAGCCTTAGCGAGATAAAAGAAAACGACTATAACCTAAACATCCCTCGCTACGTCGATACCTTTGAAGAAGAAGAGCTTGTCGATATCGAGGCGACTAAGAAAGAAATTTCACGCTTAGAAGCCGAGCTAAAAAGCATTCAAAGCAAGATGAGCGAGTGTCTTGCGGAGCTTGGGTTATGAGTGATTTTAAAAATTTACCAAGCGGATGGAAGGTCGTGAAGCTTGGGGATGTTGCTGAAAAATCTATTCTTAAAAATAGAAATAGTTTAATTAAATTGGTTTTGTCAAATTCAGCCATTGATGGTTTGGTTGCACAGAATGAATATTTTGATAAAGATATAGCAAATAAAGAAAATATACAAGATTATTATATTGTTGATTTGGGGGATTTTGTTTATAATCCAAGAATTTCACAGAGTGCCCCTACTGGACCAATTAATAGAAATATGTTATCTAAGGGCATAGTATCTCCGTTGTATACGGTTTTTACTGTTCAAGATGAGATATTGGCAAAATTTTTAGAATATTTTTTTAAAACTATTGTATGGCAAAATCAAGTCAAAAGTGTAGCAAACTACGGCGCTAGGCATGATAGGATAAATATAACAGATAATGCTTTTTTTTCTTTGAAAATTTTGACCCCGCCATTAGACGAGCAAAAAAAGATAGCGAAAATTTTATCTACTTGGGATGAGGCTATAAATTTAACTATAAATTTGATAGAAAGCAAAAAGCAGTTTAAAAAAGCTCTTATGCAAAATTTACTCACAGCCAAAATCCGCTTTCCTCAGTTCAAAGACGAGTGGGAAGAAACAAAGCTGGGAAATATAGGTGTATTTAAAACAAGTAGTGTAGATAAAATTATTCAAAAAGATGAATGTATTGTAAATTTAGTAAACTACATGGATGTTTATAAAAATACACATATAAATTCTAATCTTAAACTATCTCAAACGTCAGCAAGTAATCGTGAAATAGAAAATTTATCGTTGGCAAAAGGTGATGTTTTATTTACTCCATCATCTGAAACGCCAGACGATATAGGTCATTCAGCGGTTATTTTAAGTGATATGCCAAATACACTATTTAGTTATCACTTGGTTAGATTTAGGCTAGATGCAAAAAATGATATTGTTTTTTTGGGATATGTATTTAATCAAGATAAGATATTAAAGCAATTTGCAAGGTTGTCACAAGGCATTACAAGATATACATTGTCAATAAGGGATTTTCAAAATGTTTTTATTAATTTTCCAAATTTAAACGAGCAACAAAAAATCGCAGAGGTTTTAACGGCTTGCGATGACGAGATAAATTTACTAAATTTAAAGCTTGAAAATTTGAAAAGACAAAAACAAGGCTTGATGCAACAACTACTAAGCGGAAAGGTAAGAGTGAAATGACCCCAGATACTTCAGAAAATAAGATCCAGCAAAATAGCATAAATTTACTTCAAAGCTTGGGCTATAAATTTATAAGCAGGGAGGAAAATTTAAGGCTTCGTGGCGGTAAATCAAGCGAGGTTTTGTTTAGAGAAATTTTAACCAAAAAGCTTGGCGAGATAAATAGTTATGAGTATAAGGGAAAGAGGTATAAATTTAGTCAAAGTAACGTTTTAAAAGCGGTCGATGAGCTAGCTGGGGTATCTTTAAACGAAGGGCTAATGGTCGCAAACGAAAGGATCACAAATTTACTCTTGCTTGGAACCAGTTTAGAAGAAAATTTAGAAGATGGGACAAAAAGGAGCTTCTCTTTTAAATTTATAGACTTTGAAAATTTACAAAATAACGACTTTTACGTAACGGAAGAATTTGAAGTAAGCAGAGTAAGCCAGAGCGACTCGCAAAAGCACAGAAGGCCTGATCTTGTGCTTTTTATAAACGGCATACCAATAGTCGTGATCGAGCTTAAAAAATCAAGCGTGAGCTTTGAAAACGGCATAAAGCAGCTAGAAAAAGAGCAGGGCAAAGATGAGATAGCGCATCTTTTTAAATACATCCAGCTAACCATCGCAGCAAATGGAAGCGGGGCAAGATATGGCACTACTGGAACGCTGTTTAAATTTTATAGCGTGTGGAAAGAGCAGGACGAAGCAAAAGCAAAAGAGAGCTTAAAGAGCTTGATAAATGGTAGAGAGATAAGTACGCTTGATATGACGCTCTTTGTGCTACTATCTAAAGATAGGCTACTAAGGCTAGTTAGGCACTATATAGTGTTTGATAAGAAAATGAAAAAGGTTTGCCGCTATCAGCAGTTTTTCGCTATCGAAGAGACGCTAAAGAGGGTATCGGCGAAAAAAGACGGAGCAAGAGCGGGCGGACTCGTCTGGCACACGCAAGGAAGCGGCAAGTCGCTCACGATGGTGATGCTAACAAAGCTTTTAAAGCAAATTTACATAAACTCAAAGATCATCGTCGTAACTGACAGGATAGATCTAGACGGACAGATACACGAGACCTTTGAAAACACGGATGTAAAAGCAGGGCGAGCAAGTAGCGGAAGCGATCTGATAGAAAAGCTACAAAGCGGCGTTAGCGTGATAACTACGCTCGTGCATAAATTTGAAAAGGTGAAAAACCAAAAGGTAGTGATAAGAGATGGCGATATATTTGTGCTAGTAGATGAGAGCCACCGCACGCAAGGCGGCGATCTGCATAAAGCTATGAAAAAGGCGTTGCCTCTTGCTTGCTATATAGGATTTACAGGCACGCCTCTTTTAAAACGTGAGAAAAACAGCTTTGCGAAATTTGGTGGAGAAATTCATAGATATACGATAGATGACGCGGTAAAAGATGGAGCTGTCTTGCCGCTACTTTACGAGGGGCGATACGTGGGCCAAGAGGTGCTAGATCCTGATGGGCTAACTAGGAAATTTGACCTCATATCAAGAGAGCTTGGCGATGAGGCTAAAAGGGACTTGCAGCAAAAGTGGGCGAGGTTTGAGCGTGTGGCATCAAGCGAGCAAAGACTAGAGCTAATAGCTGTTGATATAAACGAGCACATCAAAAAGACTTTGAAAGAAAGTGGCTTTAAGGCGATGCTTGCAACGCAAAGAAAATATGACGCCATAAAATATCATCAGATTTTTGAAGAATTTGGAGAGATAAAAAGTGCTTATGTGATATCAAGTAACGAGCACGAGGAGCTTGAGGGCGGACATAAAGAGTATGTCGCAAAGGCGTGGCAAGAGACCATAAGGGGCTACGGCAGCGAGGAAGAGTATCTAAAGCATGTGAAGGATGAATTTATTTATGGCGACGAGATAGACTTGCTTATTGTTGTGGATAAGCTTTTAACAGGCTTTGACGCGCCAAGAGCAAGTACACTTTATATAGATAAACAGCTAAAAGAGCATAATTTGCTCCAAGCCATAGCTAGAGTAAATAGGCTTTATGACGGGAAAGACTACGGCTACATTATTGATTATAGAGGGCTTTTAGGTGAGCTTGATCAGGCGCTTACTAGCTATGCTTCGCTAAGTGGCTTTGACCCAGAAGATATAACTGGAGCCGTGATAGACGTAAGAAGCGAGATAATAAAGACAAAGACTTACTATACTCATCTGGACGATCTTTTTAGCAGTGTGAAGTTTAAAGACGATCTAGAAAGCTACGTGGCGGTTTTAGAGGACGTGCAAAAACGAGATGACTTTAAAGAGTGGCTATCACAGTTTGCTAGGGCGTTTAAACTAGCGCTTTCAAGTGAGAAAATTTATGACATATTAAGCGAAGAGGAGATCAAAGCTTATAAGCAGAGGGTTAAATTTTATAACGAGCTAAGAAAGGCGGTGCAACTAAGGTATCACGAGGCTTGCGACTTTGGCAAATACGAAGCGCAGATGCAAAAGCTGCTTGATACTTATGTAAATGCACAAGGGGTCAATGAGCTTACAAAGCTCGTAAATATCTTTGAGACGGAATTTGACGATGAGGTGCAAAGGGTTGAGGGTAAAAATGCAAAGGCTGATACGATCATCAGTGCCGTAAGCGCGGTGGTAAAAGAGAAAATGGACTCAAATCCAGCATTTTATAAATCAATAGCGCAGCAGATACAAGACATCATCGACGAGTATAAAGCAAAAAGGCTAAGTGAGGAAGAAAAACTTGTCAAAGCAAAACTACTAAAAGACCTAATAACTGGTGCTTTAAAGCCAAATGAAGACAGGTATCCAAAAGAATTTAATGGTAAGAAAATTTTGTTTGCTATTTATGATAATTTGCTTGACATTTTGGCAGATGTCGAGCTTGTGGATGTTGAGGTGGTTGCTAAAAATTTGAGCGTAAAATTTTATGAAATTTACAAAGAGGCCTCAAAAAAACCAGAATGGCACAATAATAAAGATGTAGAAAATGAGATAACAAGCGCTATGGAGGACGCTCTTTGGGAGATAGAGGACGAATATGACGTTTCTATCGATGAGAAGGAAAAAATTTACCAAACTATCCGTGGAATAGAGATAAGTTTTTATGCTTGAAGGCGTAAAAATCGTCCGAAAAGACGTAAAAAATATCACTTTAAAAGTTAGACCAAATGGCGAAGCGATCCTAACGGCGCCAAAAACGGCAAGCGATGAGCATATAAAATTTATTATAAAAAAAAGAGCTAAATGGATAGCGCAAAAGCGCGCGTTTTTTTCCTCGTTTAAGACGAGTAAAAAAGAATACGTAAGCGGCGAGGACTTTAAATATCTTGGACGAAGTTATCGGCTAAAAGTGGTGCAGTCTAAAGAGGAGCGCGTAAGGCTGCAAAGAGGTTATCTGGAGCTCTTTGTGAAAGATAAAAGCGACCTAGAGCGAAAAAGAAATTTGGTCTATAAATGGTACCACGAAAAGGCGATGCTATATTTTTTTAATATCTTGCAAGAGTCTAACAAGATGGTAAAACAAGATATCAAAAGCGTAAAAATAAGGCAGATGAAAACAAGATGGGGGAGTTGCAACCCATATAAATCATATATAAATTTAAACATAGAGCTTATCAAAAAACCAAAATCGTGCATCGAGTATGTCGTATTTCACGAGCTTGCTCACCTGCTGTATCCAAATCACTCAAAGAAATTTTATGACTATCTAGTGCTTTATATGCCTGATTGGCAAAAACGAAAGGAAATTTTAGAAAGAGCTTAGAAATTTTGGCTTAAATTTTGGGCTATTAAACATTTTTTGTATTTTAAAACCTAAGAAAAAGTTATGAAAAAGTTTTGATTTTTTAATGTTGATAAAGTAGCTGGTGGGTTCACCAGGACTCGAACCTGGGACCATCCGGTTATGAGCCGGATGCTCTAACCAACTGAGCTATGAACCCGCAGTTGAAAGAAAATCGTATTATACAAGAAAAAGCTTATCTAAATATAAAAAATAGTCTTTTTTATGTGGAGTGTAAAACGAATAAATTTAAAAAGAAAAAGCCCTAAAATAGGGCTTATAAATTATTTATAATTTTTTATCGCAGCGTCTAAAATCTCTTTTGCAGCATTTGCATCTTTAAATTCTTTCACCTTAACCCATTTGTTTGGCTCAAGAATTTTATAAGTTTCAAAGAAATTTTTGATCTTATTTAGCGTTGCAACTGGTAAGTCTTCGTAGCTTTTTATCGCATCATATCTTGGATCGATCTTTGTAACTGGCACAGCCAAAAGCTTCTCGTCCATACCTGCTTCATCTTCCATCACCAAAACGCCTATTAAGCGGCAAGGGATGATGCTGCCAGCTTGGAGTGGATACTCGTTTAGCACCAAAATATCAGCTGGATCGCCGTCAGCCGCAAGTGTGTTTGGCACAAAGCCGTAGTTTGCTGGGTAGAACATCGCTGAGTAAAGTACGCGATCGACCACGACTGCACCGCTATCTTTATCGATCTCGTATTTGACATTTGAGCCATAAGGTATTTCGATTACGGCATTGATTTTGTCTGGGTTTGAGCCAAATTTGATCTTTGAAACGTCCATATATTGGTCCTTTTTATTAGAAATTTTCGTGATTTTAGTATTTTTTGCATTAAATGCGTGTAAATTTTAACTACCTTATGATTTCTACGCTATCTACGTCGATCTCTGTTTTCATAAGGTCTTTATCTATCTCACCTCTTATTCGTAAAGGTGTATCTTCATTGACTGTTATGTTGCCCCATTTGTTATTGTCGATTTCAACAACAATGACATCACCATTTTTATCGATAAATTCATATTTGTCTGATTTTATATGTGATTTTATTTTACCTTCTAGCATAACTTTGGTGTCGTCTTTTAGTTTTAAGGCCTCTTTTACGCTTATCGTTTCGCTTGAGTGCTTTGATGCGAAGCCTCCAGCCATTGCGATGCTAGCAGATATTACAGCGGTTATGATCTTTTTCATTTTTATCCTTTTAAATTGGTTGTGAAATTTTAAGGGATAGTACATTTATGATATTAATAAAAGGTAAGTTTTTACATAAAATCTTTTGTAACAATTTTATAGATGTTTTTAGCGGTAATCGGTAGCGCTCTATCTGCGCTACCACCAAGAAAGCCATATCTAATCTCGACAGTAACGTTAAATTTGGCCACCTCTTTGCCACTTTGATCGACTAAATTTATGACTGCGAGAGTTTCAGATTTACCAGCACCACCTATGCCTAGGGTTAAATGCCTAAGGATCCTAACTCCATTTTTTGTTCTTTGTATATCGCATTTTATGATTAGGTCGTCACCGTATTGGTCTTTCTTTTTTAAAAAGGTATTTATGTGTCCTTCTAGCTTTTTATCAAGTTCAGTTTCGCCACAAACCGCTTTAGCGCTGCTGTACTTATATGTAGTATCCTTTTCAACCATCTCTATATATTTTTTTGCACATCCTGTAAAAGTAAAAATGGCTATGATCGCAAGTAGTATTGTAAATTTAAATTTATGCATAATTTCATCTTTGTTTAGGCCTGTTAAAAATAGGTTTAGAATTATAGGAAAGTTACATTTAAAATAAAATTAAAAATAAGTATATTTGAATGATATTTCTTTGAGACCTTGCACATTTTGATGCAAGGTCTGTAAATTTATAAAAGTTTAGCTAGTAAATTTTTGATGTCAGCTACGATCTCGTCTATACCACGCTCGCCATTTACCACGTGAAGTAGCTCTTTTTCGCTGTAAAATCTGCGGATAGGTTTGATCGGATCAAGATAGACTTTCATGCGGTTGTTAAAGACTTCGTTGTTGTCGTCAGCGCCTCTTGCACGGCCAAGCACTCTAGCTCTTGCCACATCTTCGCTAACATCTACTTCGATGACGCCTTTTAGAGAAATTTCATCTTGCTCGCTTAAGACTTTGTCAAGCTCGGTCATTTGCTCAACGCTTCTTGGATAGCCGTCTATTATGATGTTTGATTTATTTGAGCTTTTGATAGCTGAGACGATCGCATTTACGACGACGTCAAGCGGAACTAAATTTCCTTTTGAGATAAAGCCATCTATTAGTTTGCCAAGCTCGCTACCACTTGCGACTTCAGCTCTTAAAAGATCGCCAGTTGAAAAGTGTGCAAATTTCTCATCTTGTTGTGCAATGATCGATGCGTCTGTTGTTTTGCCGGAGCCTGGAGCGCCGATGATTAAAAATAAATTTTTCATTCTTTCCCTTTTTATATTTTTTGAGCGCCTTTGAATGAGTTTGAAAATTTCACCCTGCAGCAGACTATATGTCTAGCTTTGGGATGAAATTTTCTGCACAATATCCAAAATCATCTCAAAAATTTAATCTTTAAATAAAATAACTCAAATTTAGACATCTAAAAGTCTAAATTTATTGTAAAAATTTTAAGCCTTTTGCTCTTTTTCTCTTATCCTTAGTCCTAGATCCCTAAGCTGTTCGTTACTAGCGTGGCTTGGTGCCTTTGTTAGTGGGCACTGAGCACGTTGTGTTTTAGGGAAGGCTATGACGTCACGGATCGAGCTTGCTTTATTTACGAGCATATTTAGCCTGTCAAAGCCGATCGCGATACCACCATGTGGAGGCGCGCCAAATGTCAAGGCATCAAGCAAGAAGCCAAATTTCTCACGCTGCTCCGCTTCATCTATGCCAAGAAGTTTAAAGACCTTTTGCTGGATGTCGTTTTTGTGAATTCTTATACTTCCGCCACCAAGCTCAAAGCCGTTAAGCACGACATCGTGAGCGATAGAGAGGATATCCTCAAGATCAGGCTCATCTATATTTTTTGGCATAGTAAATGGATGGTGCATCGCAGAGTAGCTGCCATCGTCGTTTTGCTCAAACATCGGGAAGTCAAGCACCCATAAAAACTCAAGCTTGTCTTGATCGATTATACCCATTTGTTCTGCTAGAAAAATTCTAAATCTTCCCATATAATCAAGCACGATCTTTTTCTTGCCAGCACCAAAGAATACGACGTCACCAACTTTTAGTTCACATCTTGAGATGATCTCGTCAAGATCGCTTTGTTCAAAAAATTTGCAAAGTGGGCCTTTTAGTCCTTCTTCTTTCATTTGGAAGTAGCCAAGACCTTGTGCACCAAATTTACGTACAAACTCCTCAAATCTATTCATCTCGCGCTTACTAAAGATGTTGTCGCCATTTGGCACTTTTAGCGCTTTGATGCGGTTTTTCTTCTTATCTTTTGCGATATAGCTAAAAATTTCATTGCTTGAACGTTCAAAAATATCAATTACATCGACCATTTTCAAATCATATCTAAGGTCTGGCTTGTCTGAGCCATAAGTCTCAGTGGCCTCTTTGTAGCTCATGCGTCTAAATGGCGTTTTGATGTCGTGCCCGCAGGCTTTAAAGATGTCTTTTAGCATCGTCTCAGCCATATTTATAATATCTTCTTGCTCGACAAAGCTCATTTCGATATCTATTTGAGTAAATTCTGGCTGTCGATCAGCCCTTAGATCTTCGTCGCGGAAGCATTTTGCGATTTGGAAATATTTATCAAAGCCAGAACACATCAAAAGCTGTTTAAATAGCTGTGGGCTTTGTGGGAGTGCGTAAAATTGACCCGGATATACACGGCTTGGCACTAGATAGTCTCTCGCACCTTCTGGAGTCGCGCGTGTTAAAACAGGAGTTTCAAACTCGATAAAGCCCATTTTGTCTAGGCTGTTTCTAGCTGCGATCGCTGCACGAGAACGCATTTTAAAGATATTTTGCAAGCGCTCGCTTCTAAGATCTAAAAAGCGGTATTTTAGTCTGATATCTTCATTTACACTCTCATCACCTATCATAAATGGTAGTGGCTCGCTTGGATTTTCGATGATTAGCTCACTTACTATTACTTCTATCTCGCCAGTTTTTAGTTTTGGATTGGTTAGTTCTTCGCCTCTAGCTCTTACTTTTCCTTTTGCCTTTAAGACATATTCATCTCTTACTTTTGCAGCCACGTCATGTGCTTCTTTGCTATCAGCCGGATCGCAAACTAATTGTATAAGCCCGCTAACATCTCTTAAATCGATGAAAACAACGCCGCCATGGTCTCTATATGTGTTTGCCCAGCCACAAAGTATTACTTCTTTGCCGATGTCAGCTTTGCTAAGATCGGTGCAATAATGACTTCGCATAAAATGCTCCTTTGCAATGTTTTTTAGGCAATTATAATCGCTTTTTTCTTTTGAAAAGCTTTGTTAAAATAAAATATGTTACAATCATTTACATGAAAAATGAACAAAAATTTAATACTTTTTGCACAAAAAAAGTAGGACTTATTGCTAAAGATTATCCATTATTTAGGCAAGATTTAGAAAAATTAGAAAAAATTTTAAAAAAGTATAACGCAGAAATTTTGCTTGAAAAAAATTGTGCTAAGCGTATAGAAAAAAATGGTTTTGAGCTGATAAAACTAGCCAAAGAGTGCGAATTTTTGATCACTCTTGGCGGAGATGGCACGATCATTTCAACTTGTAGAAAGCTAGCTCACATCTCGCCACTTGTCCTTGGCATACACGCTGGTAGACTTGGATTTCTAACTGACATAATGATTAATGAGAGTGAGAAGTTTTTTAAAGACTTTTTTGATGATAAATTTGAGGTAGAAACGCCTTTTATGCTTGATGTTACGCTTCATAAAAATGATGGCAAAACTGAGAAAAAGATAGCATTTAACGACGCGGTCATCGTTAGTAAAAATGGCGGCTCGATGACGCATATCGAGGCACTTTTAAATGAAAAGTATTTTAACTCATATTACGGAGACGGCGTCATAGTAGCGACACCTGCTGGAACTACGGCATATAATATGAGCGCAAATGGCCCTATCATATATCCGCTAAGCGAGGTCTTTGCGCTAACTCCCATCTGCTCGCACTCGCTCACGCAGCGTCCAGTCGTGCTTACGAAAAACCACACGGTCAAATTTAGAACAAATAGCGACGCCATTTTAGTCATAGACGGACAAGACCGCTTTGATATGAGTAAAATTTCAGCCGTTAGCATGAATCTGAGCGATAAAAAAGCGAGGCTGATACGCCATATTGGCAGGGATTATTTTCAAATTTTAAAAGAGAAACTTCACTGGGGTTATAATGATTGATCGAATTTTGATTAAGGATTATCTAAATTTTAAAAATGTTGAGCTAAATTTCAAAGAGGGTCTTAGCGTATTTACGGGCGTCAGTGGTGCTGGTAAGTCGGTACTGATGAGTGCCATAATGGCTGTTTTTGGGCTAAAAGATAGCGAGGCAAGGCTGATTGAGGCTGATGTGGAGCATAAATTTGAGCTTGACGAGTTTGGCATAGAAAACGAAGAGGTCAATATTTTCAAGCTTTTAAAAGATAAGAGCACGAGATATTTTATAAATCAACAAGCCATCTCAAAGAAAAATTTAGCCCAAGTGGCGCGCGAGCACATCAAATACCTCTCAGCAAAAGAGGCAAATGAATTTGAAAATGAGAAATTTCTAAATTTGCTTGATAGGCTTGAAATTTCAAAAAATGAGAAATTTAAAGAGATAAAGCAGGAATTTGAAGAGGCGTTTTTAGAATTTTCTAAAATTTCAAAAGAGCTAGCCACTATAAAAGAGGAAGAGAAAAAGGTCGAGGAGCTAAAGGAGCTTGCTAGCTTTGAGATCGAGAAGATAAGAAGCGTTGGGCCTAAAAAAGGCGAGTTTGAAGAGCTTATGGAGACTAAAAAAAGGCTTAGTAAAAAGGATAAGATAAATGAGGCGTGGGCTAGGGCTGAGCGGATATTTGAGCTAGAGCACAGCGTAAATGAGGCGCTAAGTATCAGCGACCTTGACAACGGCTTTTTTGAAGATGCGATGAATGAGCTAAGGGTCGCAAGAGATAGCCTAAATATGGAGGAGCTTGACGATATCGACGTGGAGAGTGTGCTTGATAGAATAGAAGCTCTTAATGCCATCATTAGGCGATACGGCAGCGAGGAAGAGGCATTAGAAGCGCTTAATAAAAAGGAAAAAGAGCTTGCCAGATATGAAAATTTAAGCTTTGAAAAGAGCGAGCTAGAGAAGAAATTTGAAATTTTAAGTAAAAAGGCAAATGAGCTAGCTGAAATTCTAAGCAGAGCAAGGGGTGTAAATTTAAAAGAGCTTGAGGTGATGATAAATTCATATTTAAAAGAGCTTTATATGCCAGATATTACGCTGAGTATTGAGGCTAAAAAGCTTGATATTTTGGGCGTTGATGAGATTTGTCTAAATTTAAATGAGACTTCGCTTAAAAATTTAAGCTCAGGCGAGCTAAACCGCCTAAGACTGGCCTTCATAGCTGCCTCTAGCGAGATCACAAAAACTGGCGGTGATGTCATTATACTTGATGAAATAGATGCAAATTTAAGCGGAAAAGAGGCGATGAGCATCGCAAATGTCTTGCTTAAGCTTGCAAATTTTTATCAAATTTTTGCCATTTCACATCAGCCACAGCTTAGCTCAAAGGCAAATTCACACTTTTTAGTAGAGCGTCACGGGGAAAACTCGGTCGTAAGAGAGCTTGATAAAGAGGAGCGTGTAAATGAGCTTGCGCGTATGATAAGCGGCGAACATATAAGCGAAGAAGCAATAAATTTTGCTAAAGGGCTTTTAAAGTAGCTTAATTTAAATTATTAATTTAAGCTTTATAAATAAATTTATTTGATAAAATCGCCACTAATTTGATAAAAATTTTTGTAGGAATAATATGGAAAGAATCCTTGTAGTTGATGATAATAAGGCGTTAGCAAAGCTGATTGTTATGCAAATGGAAAAGACTATTGATGATATGACAATTGATGTCGCATACAGTTTTGCCGAGGCTAAGACGTTAATTAGCGAGTATGACAAAGATTATTTTATGACTATTTTGGATTTAAATTTGCCAGATGCTCCAAATGGAGAGATTGTTGATTATGCGCTTTCCAAAGGGCTTTCGGCTATCGTTTTAACAGGTAGCATTGATGATGAAACAAGGCAAAATTTTATAAATAAAGATATTGTGGATTATGTTTATAAAGGAAATATGGACGATATCAACTATATCTTCCAAATGATAAATAGACTGAGCAAAAATAGACAATACAAGGTTTTGGTTGTCGAAGACTCGCTTCCTTTTAGAAATATGATAAAAAAGATATTAACTAGCCTTCAGTTTAAAGTTTTGGCCGCAGCTCACGGCGAAGAGGCAATGAATTATTTTGCGGATAATCCTGATATAAATCTTATAATAACTGATTATAGAATGCCAGTGAAAGACGGTCTTGAAGTTCTAAAAGAGGTTAGAAAAGAAAAAGATAAAAATAGTCTTGGTGTAATCGTTATGACATCGCCTAGTGAAAAGACCGACGCGTCAATATTTTTAAAAAATGGTGCGAGCGATTTTATAGCAAAACCATTTTCAAAAGAAGAGCTAATATGCCGTGTTAATAATACGATCGAAGCGATGGAAAATATAAACAAGATAGCAAATTTTGCAAATCGCGACTTCTTAACAGGAGTTTATAATAGAAGATTTTTTTATTCTGACGTAGAAGAGTATGTTCAAGTAGCTGAAGAGACTAATGAGCCTTACGCTTTTGCAATGATTGATGTTGATTATTTTAAGAAAATAAATGATAAATATGGCCACGATGGTGGAGATAAGATACTAAAATCAATTGCAAAAATTTTAAATGATAATACAAAAGGAAGTGATATCGTTGCTAGATTTGGTGGCGAAGAATTTTGCGTTGTCCTTAAAAAGATAAATAAAGAAGAAGCTGTTAAATTTTTTGTAAATTTACGAGCCAAAGTGGCTGAAAATGAAGTAACTATAAAAAAGGAAAAAGTAAAAGTTACTATATCAATAGGTGTATCTTTTGGCAATGGGCATTGCGAGATAGACGATATGCTTGAGGCTTGCGATTCAGCACTTTACACCGCAAAAGAAAATGGTAGAAACAGAGTAGAAATAGCTTTATGATTATAGATACGCATTGTCATTTGGATAGTAAAGTTTATGATCCTGACCTTGATAAAATTTTAGATGAAGCTAGAAATTTAGGGCTAAAGGGCTTTATTATCCCGGGAGCTGATATCAATGATTTACCAAAAGCGGCTAAAATAGCACATGAAAATTCTGACATTTTCTTTGCCGCCGGAGTTCATCCATATGATAAAGAGAGTTTTGATATTGAAATTTTAAGAAATTTTGCTAAAGATGAAAAGTGTGTGGCAATAGGTGAATGCGGCCTGGACTACTTTCGCTTGCCAAAAGATGAAAATGAAAAGATAAAAGAAAAAGAGGACCAAAAACGTATTTTTTTAGCTCAACTTGATTTGGCTGTTGAGCTAAAAAAACCCGTTATTCTTCACATTAGGGAGGCTAATGAGGACTCTTTTAATATCTTAAAAGAGTATGCGCCAAAGCTTGAAGCTGGAGCGATTTTGCACTGTTATAATGCTTCGCCACTTCTTTTAGAGCTTTGTAAATTTGGGAATTTTTACTTTGGCATAGGCGGTGTTTTAACATTTAAAAATGCTAAAAATTTAGTCGAAATTTTGCCAAAAATCCCATTTGACAGGATAGTTATTGAAACTGACGCTCCTTATCTCACGCCAGAACCAAATCGCGGCAAGAGAAATGAGCCGGCGTTTACGACATTTGTTGCTAAAAAGATAGCTGAAATTTTAAACCTTGAGTTTGAAGTTATTTGTGAAAAAACTTCAAATAATGCCAAAAGGTTGTTTAAGTGCTTTGCTTAAATTTTGAGCGTTGCACTTGTTTAAGATGCTAGCATCTTAAGTTTTGACACGAAAAAAGGATAGAAATGAAAGCAATGCTTAAAATATTTTTAATGTTTGCATGTAGTACCTTGCTACTAGCAAATACACCTGAAAAGAGCTCATACGACACTCAGGTAAAAATTTTAAAAGAGCTGGACATTGATGCTAGCTTTATGAAGACTTCTCACTATGCAAAGATGAGGCAAGGTATCAAACAATCACAACTTGAAACATTTACAGAAGCTCTAAAAAATGGTTATATGTATATACCGATGGTAAAAGAGCAGATCAAAAAATCAGGCGTACCTGAGTCATTCTTTTATCTGGCAATGATAGAATCAGGCTTTTCAAATCACACAGTCTCAAACGCAAAAGCTACTGGTATGTGGCAGTTTATGGAGCAAACGGCTAGACTTCATGGTTTAAAAGTGGGTCAATATGTAGATGAGAGAAAAGATCCAGTAGAGTCTACTATCGCAGCTACAAATTATCTAAAGTCGCTTAAAAATCAATTTGGCAAATGGTATCTAGCAGCTATGGCTTATAACTGCGGCGATGGTGCGTTAAAAAGAGCTATACAAAAAGCTGGCACAGATGATCTTGTAACACTTCTTGATGCTGAGAAAAAATACCTTCCAGCTGAAACTAGAAATTTTGTTATCAAAATTTTAAGAGCAGCATATACCGCAAAAGACGCAGACTTCTTGATGTCTAAAGATTCATCTTTGTTAAACATAAACGGAGGACTAAAGCTTGTAAAAGTAAAAGTACCTGGTGGTACAAATTTAGCTCAAATAGGCGATAGTATCGGTCTTAGTACAAAAAAAATGAAAAACAACAATCCGCACTTAAAATTTGTATTTACTCCACCAACTCTAAAAGATTATTATGTTTATATCCCTGAAAATAAAAAGCAGCTTTTTGCAGAAAATTTCAAGCCATTTAATGGTAAAAATAATTTTTATGCCTACGTTGTAAAAAAAGGCGAAACATTACTTTCTATCTCTAAAAAAACAGGTGTTAGCCATAGAGCAATCAAGGACTACAACGAACTTAGCACAAATGCCGTAAGCTATAATCAAAAACTAATTATTCCATTTTCCGCACAAAATAAATCTCAAAACTATATAGTCCAAACTGGTGATACGATAGCTTCTTTATCTAAAAAATTTAATGTGAGCGAAAAAGATTTAAAAGATGCAAATTCTTTTGCTAGTTCAAATTTAAATGTTGGAGCAAATATTGTCATACCATAAGAGCCTAAAATTTTATATAGGACTAAGTTTTACTCTTCTAGTTACTGGTTGCTCTTGGAGCGGGGCACCATTTACACCAAGTGGCCCAACTAATGTAAAGGGCAACAATTCAGCTTCTATCCAAAAAGCAACAATGAGGCCTTACACGATAAATGGCAAAACATACTACCCAACCGTTGTAAGCGTTGGTGATAAGGCAAGTGGCACAGCAAGCTGGTATGGTCCAAATTTTCATGGTAAAACAACCTCAAACGGCGAAATTTATAATATGTACAACATGACTGCAGCACACAAAACTTTGCCGATGAATACGATCCTTAAGGTAACAAATTTAAGAAATCAAAAAAGCGTCATTGTTCGCGTAAATGATCGTGGACCTTTTGTGGCTGATAGAGTTTTAGACCTTTCAAAGGCGGCTGCAACTAAACTTGATATTATCGGTACAGGCACAGCTCCAGTCAGTATGGAAGTCATAGGCTTTAATGAAGATATAAATGCTGTTGCAAGCATTAACACTCAAGCAAAACCGACAAGCACTGGCATAAAAGTGCCAAATCCAGTCTCTCCGACAGCTCCAACTGGAGGCATTATTATTTCGTCAGAGCAACGAGTCGTAGGTGGAGATTTTATGGTGCAAATTGGCTCATTTAAAAACCTTGAGGGCGCAAACAGATATCAAAGAGAGCATCAAAGCATAGATGGTTACAAGTCGGTAGTTAGGACATTTACTATAGATGGCTCGACCATTTATAGGGTATTTTTAAATGGCTTTAGAAGTGAGGACGAGGCTAGGGATTATGCAAGAAGCGGTAAATTCCAAGGTGCATTTATAGTAAGAGGTTAGGGCGTGAGAGAAGAAATTTTAGAGCTAACTAGAAATACAAAAGAGACACAAATCTCAATGAAGCTTAAAATTTATGGCTCTGGTATTGCAAAGATAGATACTGGCATTGGCTTTTTTGACCATATGCTTGAAGCTTTTACAAAGCATTCTTTGCTTGATCTTGAAATTTCATGCAAGGGCGACACGCATGTGGATTTTCACCACAGCGTTGAGGATGTAGGCATAGTTTTGGGTCAGCTTTTAAAAGAGGCCTTGTATCCTTTAAGTGGTGTTGAGAGATTTGGCGAGGCAAGCGTTGTTATGGATGAGGCGGCTGTTTTTTGCACACTAGATCTTAGCAACAGAGCTTACCTTGTATATGAAAATTTTAATGAAAATGCCAAGGTTGGCGAGTTTGACACGGAGCTTGTGGAAGAGTTTTTTAGAGCAGTTGCGATAAATTCAGCCATCACTCTTCATCTAAATCAAATTCGTGGCAAAAATACTCATCACATCATCGAAGCAACATTTAAATCATTTGCCGTCGCACTTCGTAGAGCGCTTGCTAAAAACGCAAGGATAGGCACACCAAGTACAAAGGGTGTTTTATGATAGAGATTATTTTTTTAGATATTGATGGGTGCCTGACTGATGGCAAGATCATCTACAATGCAAATGGCGAAGAGCTTAAATTTTTTGATGTAAAAGATGGCTACGCGATAGAAAGCTGGCTAAAGCTTGGTAAAAAAGTAGCTATCATTACAGGCAGAAAGTCAGCCATCGTTGAGCGAAGAGCAGAGGATCTAAAGATAAATCACGTCTATCAAGGTGTTGGTGATAAATTTGAAGTGGCGAGTGAGATATTAAAATTTGAAGGGCTTAGCTTTAAAAATGCAGCAGCTATCGGCGATGATTACAATGACTATAAAATTTTGAATGCAGTTGCTTGGAGCTTTAAGCCAAAAGATGCGATAAAAGAGCTTGACGTAAAGACAAAGCTAAAGCATAAAGGTGGCAATGGCGCGGTTAGAGAGATGATCGAGCTTATTATAAAATCAGAAAATTTATATGACGAGTGGTCTAAGCGTTGGTTGTAAAAATTTTCTACTTCGTCGTGGCAATTTTTAGTGTCGTGATGATATTTTTGGCGGCCCAAGATCCATATCTTGCAAATGTTTTAAAGATTGATACAAAGATATCAAATATGCAGATAAATGACGTGATAGATTATGAGATAAATTCCACGAAAATAAGCGGAGTCTACGAGGCTGATGAGCTAAATAGATACAATGATAAAGATGAATTTTTGAGTTTTAAAGCAAAAATTTTAAGAGGAAATTTAAAACATTTTCTAAGCTCAGACAAAGCAATCTCACAAAATGACGAAATCATCTTTCAAAAGAATGCAAACTATGAAAACAACGATAGTTTGAGATTTATAAGTGACGAAGTGATATATGGAACAAAAACAAAAATAGTAAGATCTGAAGCAAATTTCACGCTCATAAGAAATAATGATAAGGCACTGGGTGAGAGTGGAAGCTATGATCTTGCTAAAAAACAAACGCAGGTAAAAGGGTTAAGGGCATGGGTAGAAGAAAATCAGCGATTTTAGCGGTGATATTGGGTTTTACATTTTTAAATGCAGAGCAAGTTGAAATCACATCAAATGATTTTTTTGCAGATGAGAATAAGCAAACTAGTGAATTTATAGGTAATGTAAATATCAAAAAGGGCTCATTTGATGAGCTTAAGGCAGATAAGGTGGTCGTCTATTTTGACAAAAAACGCCAACCTGTAAAATATGTAGCTACTGGTAATGCTAGAGCAAAAATTTTTATAAAAGATAAGCACTATGATGGCAAAGGCAATACTCTTACATATGAGCCAGCAAAACAGATCTATACTGTTAGTGGAAATGGCTATTTACATGAGGTAGAAACTGATAAAAATGTTTATGGCGAAAAGATCGTTGTCAATCAAAAAGATGGCACATATAGCGTAAATAGTGATGAGAAAAAACCTGTTAAATTTATCTTTCAGGTAGAGGAAAAAGATAAGTGATAAGGCCACTAGGTGCTAAATTTATCACATCAAGCCCAAGTATAAAAGAGGCTCCAAGCTTCGTAACAAGCGAAGTTGTCTTTTTGGGGAGATCAAATGTTGGTAAAAGCAGCCTCATAAATACACTTGTAAATCAAAAAAATCTAGCCAAAAGCTCATCGACTCCTGGCAAAACTCAACTTATAAATTTCTTTGAGGCTGAGTTTTGTGAGCAAAAAGATGAGCAGGAAGAAAAAGATAAATTTAAGCTCATCTTGGTTGATTTGCCAGGCTTTGGCTATGCAAAAGTAGCAAAGTCAAAGCATGATGAATGGCGTAAAAATTTAGATGAGTTTTTGAAATTTAGAAGCGACATAAGGCTTTTTATACATCTAATTGATGCTAGGCATTTTGATTTAGACATAGACGTAAATGTAGATGCTTATCTAAAAAGCTTTTTAAGGGCTGATCAGAAAATTTTAAATTTATATACAAAAAGCGATAAGCTAAATCAAAGCCAAAAGAGTGCGGTAATGAAATTTGATCCAAGCGGTATCTTGGTCTCAACTCTTAATAAAAGCGGTATCGAAAAGGCTAGAGAAGCTATCATAAATAACGCTCTTGGTAGATAAAATGCAAACCATAAGCAGCTTAGATATTAAAATTTTTAAAGAATTTTGGTGGGCTGTTTTTTTATTCTCGTATGAGATTGCAACTACGCAATTTGGTTTCTTGCCGCCACTCATTGGTATTTTTTTTACTTATATGATTTTGGAGTATTCAAGAAAACAAAAGCAATACGACGAGTTTAAGCATAATTGGTACTTTGCGATAATTTTTATAATATTTGCTGAGCAAATTCATGGATTTCATCTTTTTTCAACGATTATTGCATTTTTGCTTTTTTATAATTTTATTTTAGATTGGCTATATACCACGATGAAGTGGCGAAACTGCCTACTTATCATCTTTGTAGCAGCCGGACATACTTTAACATTTCTTGTAAATAATCTATTTGCTTACGTTTTAAATGAGCAAAATTTAGCATTTTCGTCTGAATATCTATTTTTTATAGCATTTGAAAGTATCCTTGCTATCGTTCTTTTTAGGGATAAAGTGCTATGAGAATGCGCATCGTCTTTAGTGTGATCGCTCTTTTTTGGATTATACTTTTGGGACGAATTTATCACCTAAGCATCAACTCAAATACTTACTACAACGAGATTGCAGAACAAAACGCGATAAAGACTATTTATATTCCGCCAGTTAGGGGTATCATCTTTGACGCACATGATAAGCCAATGGCTGTTAATCGTCTTGGTTTTTCGGTATCCATTAGACCTCATTTAAGTGCTAATAAAAAGGTAAAAATTTTAGATAATGAGTTAGCTTACATTGGCTCACTATTTAGTGATCTAAATGTCACAAAGCTTAAAAATGAATACATAAAAAATGACTCAGCTTATAACCAAGATTTTATAAATGTGGTCGAATTTATCGATTATGATAAATTTTTGCCATTTTTTGCATCACTTTCTTTGCGTGAAAATTTAGAGATAAGGCCCGCTTCAAAACGCCACTATCCGTATAACGATCTAGCTTCTCACATCATCGGCTATGTCGGTAGGGCAAATCAAAAAGATATGGATAATGATCCTTTGACAAAGCTTACAAATTATATTGGAAGAAGTGGTGTGGAACGATTTTATAATCCGATCTTACAAGGAATTCAGGGTTTTAAAAAGATAAAGGTAAATGCCTTAAATGAAGAGATCGAACAGATAAACTATCAAGCACCACAAAGTCAAAATATCAAGCTTGCAGTCGATCTTGAGCTTCAGCAGTTTGTGGCTGATGTCTTTGGTAAGGATGCAGGAAGCGTTATCGTTATGAGTCTAAAAGATGGTGCTATCATAGCTGCTGGTAGCTTTCCAGAGTATGATCTAAATCCATTTGTGCTTGGAATTTCTCAGCCTGAATGGGAAGAGCTTGTAAAAAACGTCGATCATCCTTTTACAAACAAGCTAATAAACGGCCTTTATCCGCCAGGTTCTGTCGTAAAAATGGGTATGGCGCTAGCGTTTTTGGATAATGGCATGAGTAAATACGATAGTTTTTTTTGTAGTGGCTCATATGAGCTTGGAGGGCGTAAATTTCGCTGCTGGAACTCTCACGGACATGGAAATGTTAATATGAATACGGCAATTAGAGAGAGCTGTGATGATTATTTTTATAAAGGTAGTCAAAAGATAGGAATTGACGCTATTGTGCCGATACTTGAGCGTATGGGATTTGGTAGAAAAACAGAGGTTGATTTGCCAAATGAGTTTGTGGGGACTTTGCCAAGTAGAGAGTGGAAGATGAGAAAGTATGGCAAAGCATGGTTTCAAGGCGAGACCCTCATTACTTCTATCGGCCAGGGAAATTTCTTGGTCACGCCTATGCAAGTGGCAAAATATACAGCAGGCCTTGCAACTGGGCTAAATATTACTCCACATTTTTTAAAGAGCATTGATGGCAAGGATGTTGATTTTACGCCAACAGATGATGCTTTTACGCCGTTTGAAAAATCACAACTACCAGCCATTAGGCATGCAATGTATGAAGTAGCAAATCACCCAAGAGGAACGGCAAATAGGCATTTTATTGGAAGCTTTGTTAAAGTTGCCGCAAAGACCGGTACTGCCCAGGTCGTTGGAATTTCTCAAACTGAAAAGAAACGTATGAAAGAAGAGGATATGGCGTATTTGCAAAGATCCCATGCATGGATGACTACATATGCGCCCTATGAAGATCCGCAATATGTCATCACAATGGTTATCGAGCATGGTGGCCATGGCGGAAGTGCGGCTGGGCCAAAAATCGCTCAAATTTATAATAAACTCGTTGAAATGGGATATATAAATTTAGAAAAAATCCAAAGCGATCAAAATAAGAAACAAGACAATAAGAAAAAATAAGATCACTAAAAAGTCGTGGTAGTGACCACTTACTTAGAAATTTTTGCCTTATGCTTGGTGCGTTTTAGCTAAAATTATCAACTAAGTTTTAATCCTCTTTATTAAATTTTGGCAAGGTTGACTGAGAATTTATGTTTTTGGTAGCTAGCAAGAACCTAAGCGTTGATATATCTTTAAATTCGTTAAATAGCCTTGCTTAATAAGATGTGGTGATTAGGAAAAATATCAATTTCCAAAATGTTTAAATATATAAAAACGTAGCAAAGTAAGATATCTCTTTGCTATTTTATAGAAGCTCATAAGGAAAATTTTTGATTTTTATATGCGATTTTATCAGTGGCGTTCGCCTTTTTAAAGCCATTTAGCCTTAGCCTGCAGCTATCGCAAAGTCCACATGCCTCGTCATCGCTCTCGTAGCAGCTCCAAGTAAGCTCTAGTGGCGAGCCAAGCTCAAGAGATTTTGCTACGATGTCAGCCTTGCTTAAATTTACAAGTGGAGTAATTATCTCGCACGAGAAACTAGGTGAAGTGCCTAAATTTATGGACTCGTTTATACTTTTTATGAAGCTCTCTTTGCAGTCAGGATAGCCTGAACTATCTTCTTCTACGACTCCGATATAGATAGCTTGTGCATTTTCTTTTTCAGCAAGTGCGGCAGCGACCGAGATAAAAATGCCATTTCGAAAAGGCACATAGGTATTTGGCACATCTTTTTCCACCCCATCTTTTCTTATTTGCAAGCTTTCATCGGTTAAAGAATTTCCGCCTATTTGGGCAATAAAACTAACATCTAAACTCATCTTTTTTGTAATACCTAATCTTTCGCAAATTTCGTTAAATGCACGTTTTTCACGCTTCATCGTCCTTTGACCATAGTCAAAATGAAGCGCTACGATATCATATCCAGCCTTTTTTGCCATTACAGCACAAAGCGTGCTATCCATACCGCCGCTCATTATACAAACCGCTTTTTTCATATTTTGCCTTTTATTTTTGCTAGAATTATACAAAAAGTTACTAAGGAAAGAGCCTAAAATGATACTTTGCGAAGAGAGCTATCCAAAAATTTTAGATGAAATTTGTGAATATTTGACGCTAGGAGAAATCGAGCTAGTTTTTGTCGATAAAGAAGAGATGAGAGAACTAAATAAAACTGAGCGAGGCATCGATAAAACGACAGATGTTTTAAGTTTTCCGCTTGAGCTTGTCATTCACGCCCCACTTGGCTCAATCGTTATAAACAAAGATATGGTAAAAGAGAAAGCAACTGAGCTAAATCATAGCGAAGAGGCCGAAACTGCACTGCTTTTTACACATGGATTGCTTCATATCTTGGGATTTGATCATGAAAAAGATGATGGCGAAATGAGAGAAAAAGAGTGCGAGGTTATCAAAAAATTTGAGCTACCTAAAAGTCTAATCGTAAGAAGCGAGGATGTTAGGCTAATTGATCTTATAAGTAATAAAAACTTAAAAGAGTAGATTTTCTTCAGATGTTTTGTGAAGCTCTTCTAAAAGCTCCTCTTTTTGGCATAAAATCAATATATAGATAAAATCTTTAAGCTTTTTTATTTCGCTTAAATTTTTAAAGTAGATTGCGTTTTGTACTTTTAATAACGAGCCTTCTGGCAAGCAAATTTTTATCTCATCAAGGCTAAATTTTTTATTTAAAAATATACTTTGGCTTATGAATAAATCTTCATCGCTTTCAGTAATTATGGCTCTAAAGCTGTTTCCAAAACTAGTAGGAAGAAAATTTTTATCTATAAAAATCGGATCAAAATGCCCGTGAATCCTGCCTTCGTAAGGTTTAAATGAAATTTTATTGCTATCAAGAAATTTTAAAAGCCCATAAAACATCCCAGCAAAAACTCGTGGTATGTTTAAGTTTTGATAGTATGTTTGCTTAAAGACTGTGTTTGTAAAAAAGATCGAGCTTGGATTTATCTCGTGCATAGTTGTATCTGTGTAAATGGTCTCAAAAAGAGGCGATATTCGCTGAAGTGTTCTTGTATCATCGCCAAAAAAGATATCAAAGACTTTTGCGTGAAAAATTTGATTAAAAAGCTCAGTAATATTTTTTGACATGACGTGTGCGTTAGAGCCAAGCTTTGATTTTTCTAAAAAGTCATTTATAAAAGGATTTACGGCGCAAAATTTTAGATCTTTGTGAGTAGCCTCAAATCTCATGAGTTTTATCATGGCGGTCTGTAAGCTACTAACTTTTAAAAAGGCAATCTCTTTGTCGATAATTGGCACATTATCTTCGCTAATTATGGCGTATGCGCCTTGTTTAATCGCTGTTTCTATGTCGCTATCGTTTGCGTTTAAGCAAATATACGCAAAGCCACGTCTTACATGTTTTAGCTCGAAAACAAACTCGCTTACGCTAGTTATCGTCGGTGCGTTTAGAGCCTCGGCATTTATTAGGCGTGTTAAATTTTCTATTGTCATTTAGCCAACGATCGCGCCATTTTTAACTTTACCTTGCGTACCAAGAAGCGTTAGCGAGCCATCAGATGCGCTTAGGATCATGCCTTGTGAGACATATTTTTTCATCATCGTTCGCTCTTTTAAATTTGCTAAAACGCAAACTTGCTTGCCCACAAGCGAGCTAGGCTCGTAGTATTTAGCGATACCAGAAAGAATTTGACGTGGCTGCTCCTCGCCAAGATCTATCTTAAATTTAAGCAGCTTCTCACTACCCTCGACTCTCTCGCACTCTAGCACTTCACCTACTTTTATCACCACCTTTGCAAAGTCATCAATGCTAATGATTTCGTCCCCTTTTTTATTCTCTTTTGGCTCAGCTTTTACCTCAACCTTTGGCTCATTTGCCTCGCTCATTAGCTCTTTTTCTATTCTTGGGAAAAGTGGCTCGGTAGCTTTTGCCACAAAATTTGAAATTTCATTTTTCAAAACAAGGCTTTCATAAGATGCTGTGTCTATGCTAAAGCTAAGCGTGTCAGCTATCTTAGCACAAGTTTTTGGCATGGCTGGACTAAGTAGTATCGCTACTTTTGCAAGTAAATTTGCGCAAAGTGCCACAAGCGCGTTTGCCTCGTCAGTTTTGCCAGCTTTTACAAGTGACCATGGCTCATACTTCGCAACGGCTGCATTTGCAAGCGTTACGACCTTCCAAAGATCCTCTAAATAGCGGTTCGTCGCTAAATTTTCTAAATTTTTAATAGCCTCATCAAGGCAGCCTTTTGCTTCATCAAGCTCGGCTTTATGAAATTTGAGTACATCTTTTGAGTCGATTTTATAGTCGCTATACTTTGCACTCATGCCAACAATGCGGCTTAGCAGGTTGCCAAGTCCGTTGCCAAGTTCTGAGTTTATACGCTCAATCAAAGCCTTTTGGCTGTAATCGCCATCTTGTCCAAACGGCACCTCTCTAAGCAAAAAGTATCTGAAATTTTCAAGCCCATAAGCGTTTGCGACCTCTCTTGGGTTTATGACATTGCCCTTGCTTTTGCTCATTTTTTCACCATTTATAGTCCACCAGCCGTGAGCTGCTACGTGTTTTGGTAATGGTAAACCAAGGCTCATCAAAAATGCCGGCCAGTAAACTGCGTGAAAGCGTAAAATGTCCTTACCAACGATGTGAGTAGTGTATGGCCAAAGATCCATTCTAGCGTCATCTCTTGAATATCCTAGTGTTGTTAGGTAGTTTATAAGCGCGTCAAGCCAGACGTACATAACGTGCTTTTCATCGTTTGCGCTCTTTGGTAGCTTTATGCCCCAGTCAAAGCTCGTTCTGGTTACCGAAAGATCTTTTAGTCCACCTTTTACAAAGCTTACGACCTCGTTTTTCTTACCTTTTGGGATGACACAAAGCTCGTCATTTTCGTACCATTTTAAAAGTGCGTTTTCATATTTTGAAAGCTTGAAAAAGTAGCTCTCTTCTTTAACTAAAGACGTCACGCGGCCGCAGTCTGGACAGTGATTGTCTTCTAGTAGGTCTCTTTGGTTAAAAAAAGTTTCGCAACTAACGCAGTAAAAGCCTTCGTATTCGCCTTTGTAAATATCGCCATTTGCTTGCATCTTTTCAAAGACATTTTGTACGGTTTGCTTGTGCTCTTCGTCGGTTGTTCTTATAAAATGGTCGTAGCTTATCTCAAACTCATCCCAAAGTGATCTAAATTTTGCACTAATCTCGTCGGCGTACTCTTTTGGAGTCTTGCCTCTAGCACGAGCTGCTTGCTCGATCTTTTGTCCATGCTCGTCCGTGCCTGTCATAAAGTAAGTCTCTTTGCCTTGTAGGCGGTTAAATCTAGCAAGTGTATCAGCGATGATAGTCGTGTAGGCATGGCCAATGTGTGGCACGTCGTTTACATAGTATATTGGGGTCGTTATATAAGCTTTTTCTTTCATATTTTTCCTTTAATTTTAAAAATCAAATCCGCCATCGCTGCCAGTATTGCCTTTTGACATCGAGTTATAGCAGCTATTTACGTACTCTTTTCTTGTCTCGCAGTCAAAAAATACTTCGCAGTTAAAGCAGCTTTTTTGCCCTTTTTTGCTTTGGCACTCTTGCAAAATTTTTGCTTTTTGCTTTAAGGCTAGCTCAAATGCGTCAAGTGGCTCGTTTGCTTGTGTTTCTTGCATTATTTTTGCTCGTAAAATTTATGCAAAAGAGAAATTTCATCACGTGAGCCAAAAAAGCATGGCGTTGTTTGGTGAATTTTTTCTATTTTTATATCAAAAAGTGTTTGGTTTTTGCCGTTTGTCGTTGCGCCCTTTGCGTTTTCATATATGAAGGCAAATGGCAACACTTCAAAGACTACTCTTAGCTTACCATTTGGATAATCGCTCGTTGCTGGATAGCTAAAAAGGCCGCCACCTTTTAGCAAAATTTGATGCAAATCGCTCACCATCGCACCTGAGTATCTTAGTCTGTAGCCTTGGTTGAATAGCTCGTTTATAAAATTTCTATGCGTTTGGCTCCAGCCTTTTTGTGTGGCTCCCGTGGCATTTAGCTTGCCTTTTTCTTTTAGCTCAAGCTCTTTTATAAATTTAAACTCGCCCTCTTTGCCAAGTCTATAAAATTTAGGCAAAGCACCCTTTTTCTCAGCAATTACCAGCTCAAGTCTTGGGCCATAGATGCTGTAAGCTGCGGCTATTAAATTTTCTGGTTTTACCTCGTTTTCGTAGATGCCAAAGATTGAGCCAACGGCAAAATTTACATCAACTAGGCTTGAGCCATCAAGTGGATCATAAGCGATGATAAATTTAGCATTTTTATTGATCTCAAGCTCGTCCTCTTTCTCTTCACTAATTAGCGCTTTTACGCAGGCAAGCTCCTTAAATTTAGCTGTGATGATCTCGTCGCTTTTGACATCAAGCTTTAGCTGTGTGTCGCCGGTTGCGTTTTCGTGAGTTGTGTAGCCAAGATCGGCGTATTTTATCACTTCGCTTATCTCTTTTGCGATATCTTTTATGGTGTTAAAAATTTGGTTTAATTCTTGCATTATACAGCCTTTGCATTTTTGATTATCCACGCACAAATAGCGTCTATATCGTCTAAATTCATATTTTTTATCTCGTAAGGAATTTGTTTTTTGTATGTTGCGATCGCATCTGAAAAGCTAAGATATTTTTCATCTATTTCATCTTTAAAAACACTTAATCTTGGTAGTGGAAGCGTCTTTAAACCCTCGACTAAGAGCATATCAAACTCGCCTAGCATTTTAATGACATCGCTAATTTCTTGTGGATTTTGTGAGAAATAAGTTGTTCTAGTCGGACTCATCACCACCACATCTGCCCCAGTTTGTGAAAATTTAAAGCTATCCTTGCCTTCAACGTCAAATTTAGCCTTGTCGCCCGGGTCGTGTTTTACTATCGCGACTTTCAAACCATCGTCTATAAATTTCTTTGCAACTTTTAAAATAAGAGTTGTTTTTCCGCTATTTGAAGGGCCAGAAAAAGCGATAGCAAGTCTTTTCATAAGAACCTTTTTTGTTAAAATTTCTCGCGATTATAACTTATGTTGGCTTTAAAATTTATGAGTGAAATTTAAAAATTAAAATGCTAAAATGGCAGAAATTTTAGAGATTCAAGAGTTTTTATGAGTAAATTTATATCGTTTTTTGTATTTATTTTGATGATATTTGGCTGTGCTGGTGAAAAAGTAATCGTGCATGAGCCGTTAAAAAATGAGCTTCTAGCTTACACGAGCAAAAGTGAGATTATTGATGGTGCTGACAGGACGCTCATCATCGCTACCTATTTAAATCCGATCTACAATTCAAATTTAGACCAGAGCAAAGAGCACTTTTTGGTGGCTATAAATCCAAAAGAGCACGCTAGCGAGCTAAATAATATAAAGGTAAATAACGACTCAAATGCCACAAATGCAAGGCTACTTGATGAAAATGACGAGATGCTAAAATTTGCTGGATTTTCTATGCCTTGGGCGCTCTATTATGAAGTGACCGCACCAAGTAAGCAAAGTGATGATCTAGCACTTAGTTTCGAAATTTATCAGTCAAAGCCGGTTTTGTTAAATTTTCGAAAAGTTGCGAAATCTTTATATTGGAACCAGTAAGCGCCATATAGATCACATAGTTGGCAAGCACCTTTTTGCCGTAGTTTCTAGTTTCTGCCACAGGGACAAATTCTAGTGATAAAAATGGCTCAAATTTCCCCTCTTTAAACATATCATCTCTTGTGATAAGCTTTTTGGTAAAGCCGATACCGCCGTTGTACGCGTATGCGGTAAAGAGCGGATGATAGAGAAATTTATCAAGATAGTTTAGGTGATGGTTTGCAAATTTAAATGCAACATCTGTTTTAAAAAGATCGTCTTGGTCAAAATTTGGGATTTTTAGCTCTTTTTTGCCGATCGCATTTGCGAGAAACGGCATAAACTGCATCATGCCAAGGGCGTATGAAGTAGAAACTACGCTTGGGATAAAGAGACTCTCTTGTCTAGCCAGAGCGTAGATTATTGACTTTCTCTCGTTGCTGATGCCCTCAAGCTCAGGAGAGCTTGGCATTAAGAAGTATTGCCTCTCCCAGCCATGCGCCTTTTGCATGAAGTATGCATAGGCGCCAATGCTTTCGTTTGTATAAAATTTCTTCGCAAATTCGCTTGCTTGCGTGGCATTCATATCTTTTGCAAGGGCTGCAGTTTTGTTCCATAAAAACGGATCGCTCACGTCAAAATTTTCGATATTTTGCTTGCTAGGTTTTGGTACGATGACTTCAAGTGGTTCGCCACCGATCAAATCTCTTGCGTAAAGCGAGTAGATATTCGCGTCCTTGCTGGCACTTAACTCTTTTAAAAAGCTTTCGTTTTTGCTTATCTGGTACTGCCAAAAGGTCGCATTATCCCTTTGCCAAGCTCTTTCGAATGTACTTTTAGCTCTTGCAAAAAGACTAAAAGCGATATCGTCTTGTCCTAGTAAAATGGCATTTAATCCAAGCGTAAAAGCATCATTTTTTTCAGTGATAGCTGGATTGATGCTTAGCAAATTTCTCCTAAAGCCTTCATATTTTTTATTAAAAACAATATCGTTTAATAAATTTGTAAAGCCCTTTTGAGAGTATAGCTTGGTCATGAAATTTGCATCAAAGCTTTCGCTAAAAAGTGTACTTTTATTTTGCGGGCTAGAGGCGTTAAATAGTTCTAGAAAGCTCTTTGTATCGTTTAGATTTACAAATGCCTGGGCTGGATTTGGCTCATTTAGTGCGAGTAAAATTTTTGATTTTTCTGGATTTGTCTTTGCAAGATTAGCTGCCAAAATTTCACGAGTGTGATTATCAAGTTTTAAACTAAAAGCAATAGATGTTAGCAAATTTTGGCAGGTTAGATTTGCTTGGGTGATATTTTTTGCATTTACACCAGGGCATTTGCTAGGAGCCGCTTTTGGAGGTAAAATTTTATCGATTGATTTTTGAACAAGGCCTGCTCTTCTAAATACATCACGCGAAAGATCTGCTATCTGCTCTTTTGTATAACTGCCCTCGTTGATAAGGCGGTTGATGTAGTAGTCTTTTGCAAGGCTTTTTGGCTCGTTTTTTAGCTCTTCATAGGTATAAATTTTAGCTAAAAGAGCAACACAAGCAAGAGAGAGAATACTAAAGTGACGCAGCAAAACCAAATAAAAGCCTTATTAAAAATTGATCTAAAAATTGAAGTGCTAAAAGCACAATAAGCGGAGTAAAGTCGATACCGCTAAAATTTGTTTTTATATAGCGTCTAATAAAGCTATAAACCGGCTCAGTTAGCCTATAAAGTAGCTGCACGACCGGCGAGCTAGGATCAGGTCTGACCCAGCTAATCAGAGCTGCTGCGATGATGACCCAAGTATAGACCGTGATAATAAGGTGCAAAATGTTTGCAATCGCTGAAAACAGAGTGGAAAGTATCATTTTTGCTCCTAGATTAAAATTTTAGCCAGATCATCTTTGATGAGTGGATAGAGCTCGCTTAGCTCAGGACCGTGAAGGTCGTTCGTAAGAAGCGCACGTAGTGGCATGAAAAAGTTCTTACCTTTTAAATTTGTAACGCTCATAAGCTCTTTTTTAAACTCATCAAATGTTTTGCAAGCTTTTAAATTACGAGCTGCTTTTTTGATGATCTCAAATTCGTTTTTGTACTCATCTGGAGCTATTTTTGGTGAGTATATAGCTTCTACTTTTGCTTTTATCTCGGGCACTAATGAGCTTTCCTGAGTGTAAAATTTAACTAACTCAGCCAAATTTTCATCTACGCCAAAAATTTCTTTTATACGCTCTTTTGAAGCAAGCTTGATGTGCTCTCTATTTATCTGCTCGAGTTTTTTCACGTCAAATCTAGCTGGTGAGCGTGAAATTTTGGTTATATCAAACCACTTCACCGCCTCTTCGATGGTAAAAATTTCAGTCGGAGTTTTGTTACCAAGAAGTATCAAATAGTTTGCGATCGCCTCAGGTAAAAATCCCTGCTCAAAGAGCCATTTTACGCTTGATTCGTTCTCGCGCTTGCTCATTTTTTTACCCTCTATATTTAAAAGGATAGGCAAATGCGCGTAGTTCATCTTGCCAGTGTAGCCAAGGCCTTCTCGTATGAGATCTTGCTTTGGTGTATTGCTCACGTGATCCTCGCCACGTATGACAAAGGTCACGCCTTCAAGCATATCATCAACTGCGCAGGCGAAGTTGTAAGTTGGAGTCTTGTCTGCTCTCATGATGACAAAGCTATCAACAGCGTCTGGCTCGAAGCTCAGCTCGCCTTTGATCGCATCTGTAAAGCTCATCGTGCGTGTTGGCTTTTTCATGCGGATGACAAATGGCTTCTCGCAGTTTAAAACTTCGGCATCGCTTAATCTCTCGCAGGTACCGTCGTATCTATATGCCACGCCTTGTTCTTTTGCTTTTTGTTTTTTTGCCTCGAGTTCTTCTTCGGTGCAAAAGCAAGCAAAGGCCTTTTTATCGATAAGAAGCTTTGAAGCTAACTGCCTGTGGAATTTTAAATTTTCACTTTGGATGTAAATTTGCTCTGGCTTTATACCAAATTTGCTTAAAATTTCTAAGATATCTTTCTCTTTTCCCTCGATATTTCGCTCTTTATCGGTATCTTCTATGCGTAAAATAAAGCCACTTTTATCTTGTAAAGAACAAATATAATTAAAAATAGCGGCACGTAAATTTCCTATGTGCATATCTCCTGTTGGAGAGGGTGCAAAACGATACATAAGCTCATTCCTTACGTTAAATTTTGAGTTTGGATTATAACACCAGCTTGATAAATTTAAAGTTATGTAATTTGATTTTTTTAGCCGAAGCAAAGCATTTCTTGAATAAAATCCGAACAAAAAATTAACATTTTTAGGAGAAACAATGAGTTTTATAAGCGAATTTAAAGAATTTGCGATGCGTGGAAATGTCATAGATATGGCTGTAGGTGTTGTTATAGGTGGCGCGTTTGGAAAGATCGTTTCATCACTAGTTGGTGATGTTATAATGCCAGTTGTTGGTGTTTTAACTGGAGGTGTAAATTTTACTGATCTTAAACTTACATTAAAAGAAGCAGTAGATGGTGTACCTGCTGTTACGATAAATTATGGCTCATTTATACAAACAATGGTTGATTTTTTAATAATCGCATTTTGTATTTTCTGCGTTATCAAAGCTTTAAATACACTTAAAAATAAATTACCAAAAGAGGAGCCAGCTCCAGCAGAGCCTGAAACTCCAGCCGACATAGTACTTCTAACTGAGATTAGAGATCTACTTAAAAAATAATTTCATACAATTCGAAGGGAAAATTCCCTTTGAAAATCTATTAAAATTTATCTTATTTTTATATGCTAAAATATTTTTTATTTCAAAAAGGCGAGTGAAAATATGATAGAGAAAATCCCATTTTTTCAAGGCTTAAACGAAGAAGATTTAGCCAAACTTGAAGCCATAAGTGTCGTAAAAAAGTATAAAAAGGGTGAATTTTTATTTATAGAAGGTGAGGAGCCAAAATGGTTAATATTTTTAATAAGTGGCTCTGTTAAGCTTTATAAAACCACGGCAAACGGAAAAGAAATTTTTATTCATCAGTTAGCACCTATGAATTTTGTAGCTGAAGTCGTAAATTTTGAAAATATTGTCTACCCAGCTAGTGCCATTTTTACCATATCTGGCGAGGTGTTAAAGATAAATTATGAAAAATTCGCGGCTGAATTTTTAATAAAACCAGAAATTTGTATGAAATTTTTAAAATCAATGTCCGAAAAGATAAGAATCACAACAAATCTACTTCATCAAGAGTTAATTTTAAGCTCAGAAGAAAAAGTGGCTAAGTTTATTTTAGATCATGAAGATTTATTTAACGAGCTAAAACACACAAAAATTTCATCAATACTTAATATGACTCCAGAAACTTTTTCGAGAATTTTAAATAAATTTAAAACAAATGGTTTAGTTAAACTTGATGAAAAGAACCAAATTTTGGAAAAAGATGTGGGTGGACTGCAAGAAATTTATTCTTATTGAAAGTTAATATCAAATAAATATTTTTATTTACTTAAAGAAAAAATTTATATTTTTTTAGATAACATTCACTTAAAATTTTCGTAAAAATTTACGATATATTGATAAATTCAGGAGGAGATTTTGGCTGAAGTTAAGAAGAAATTTTTTGTTTGGTCATCTGTTATTATCGGCATTGTGATCGGACTTATTGCGTCTATGGGTATTGCTGATGCACTTCATGCAACTGGTAGCGGCTACATCTGTACCATTTGCCACACTATGGATCCTATGAATGCTGCATATCATGAAGATGCACACGGTGGCAATAACAAGCTTGGCATAAAAGCTGAATGTTCAGCCTGTCACCTAAATCATACAAGTGCCTATACCTATGTACTTACAAAACTTAAAGTATCGATAAATGATGGTTATAAGACATTTTTTACAGATACGGACAAGATCGACTGGCGCAAAAAACGCGAGCATGCATCTCACTTTGTCTATGATAGTGGATGTTTGACTTGCCACTCAAATTTAAAAAATGTTATTCAAGCTGGTAAATCATTCTTGCCACATAGAGATTATTTCGTTCTTGGAAATCCTAATAAAAAATCATGTGTTGACTGCCACGAGCACGTTGGTCACAAGAATTTAGGACTACAAATCGATAAATTTGAAGCAATTAAAAAACAAGAAAACAATAAAACCAAGTAAGGAGGAGAGATGTTTAAAAAGTCGCTAATGTTATTAGCCTGTCTAATGTCTTTTGGCTTTGCCGCAAACATGGATGCAAATAAATCTGATGCTTTAAACCTTAATGTTGTAAAAAACATTAAAGTTGCTCACAAAATGTCAGACTTATCAAAAAGCTGTGTTGAGTGCCACGCTAAAGAGACACCCGGCATAGTTGCCGATTGGAAAAATAGTCGCCACGCTCACGTTGGCGTAAGTTGTATGGATTGCCACTCTGTAAATGCAGATAATCCTATGGCTTCAGTTAAGGTGCATCCAAAAGATTCTAACAACCACGTATCAATGCTAGTTAGCCCAAAAACTTGTGCTAAGTGCCACGAGAATGAGGTTGAAGAATTTGTTAAGAGTGGTCACGCAAGAGGTGCTATGCAAATGTATGCTAACCCTGCGATGGTAAAACTAATGTATCACTATGAAGGTATGGATCATCCAGAATACAAAATGGCTCCAGACGCTACTGGTTGTACACAGTGCCACGGAACCGTCATCAAACTAGACGCTGATCACAAACCTACAAAAGAGACTTGGCCAAACTACGGTATAGGTAATGTTTATCCTGATGGTGGCGTAGGCGGATGTAAATCATGCCACAGCGCACACACATTTAGCATAGCTGAAGCTAGAAAACCAGCTGCTTGTGCATCTTGCCACCTTGGACCTGATCACCCAGATATTGAGATCTTTAACAACTCAATGCACGGACATATCTATAATAGCGAAGCTCACAAATGGAATTTTGATGCTGCTCCTGATACATGGGATGTACCAGACTTTAGAGCTCCAACTTGTGCAGCTTGCCACATGAGTGGTGTTGGTGAAACAACAACAACTCACAATGTTTCAAGAAGACTAAAATGGAACCTATGGGGCGTCAGCAGTAAGCTAAGAACAGCTGGTGATGAACAAGCTGCTGTTGTTTACGAAAAAACTGGCAAACTAACCATAGGAACGCCACTTGCAGGTCATCCAAATGGACCAGAAGCAGCAAGAGCTGAGATGAAGCTAGTTTGTAAAGCTTGCCATACATCAACTCATACAGATAACTTCTTCATTATGGGTGATAAGCAAGTAGAGCTTTATAACGTTTACAATGCTGAAGCAACTAAGATGCTTGAAGAGTTGAAAGCTAAAAACTTACTACTCGCAGACGCTTGGGAAGATGAATTCCAAGATGTTTACTATCATATGTGGCACCACGAAGGTCGCCGTATGAGACAAGGTGCTCTAATGGGTGGTCCTGACTATTCACACTGGCATGGAGTATTTGAAGTTAAGAACGACATTAGAAAACTTCGTGAGATCTATAAACAAAGAATTGAGACTGGTAAAGTTAAATAATTCTTTATAAGGTGGGTTTTCTCCCACCTTACTTTCTTAAATAACTATTAGATTTAATCAACTTAAATCATTTTTTATACGTTCAAAACTATACAATTTTTAAGACTAATAACATTAAAAGTAAGATATTAATTTTTATAGTACAAATTTAAAAATATAAAATATAATTTTTATTTTTTATAAGGAGAGTTTTTGGGGCTTTTGAGAATTATTATTGGAGCATTTATATTTAGTTTTCTTATAAATTTTTATTCATATAACCGTTTCATAAAAAAGGTTTCATTTTTTATACAATATCTTACAAAAATTAGAATACTTTTATATGTTATTTGTATCTTTGAGTTTATATTTGTTCTTCAGATCAGGTTTTCATTTTTAAGCATTGAGCTTTATTTGATCGCTGGTACGCTCATAGGCTTTTCACTATTTTTGTTTGCTGTTAGTCTATTTTACGATATTTTACGTAGCATTTTTTCTAAAAGTAGCTTTAGTCCAACAAGACGAAAATTTATAAAATTTTGTTTTGATATTACATTTGTCATTTTTGTAATTGCTTGTTTTTTAAAAGGTATTTTTAACGCTTTAACACCACCAAAGATCAGGCAAGTAGATATAAAAATAAAAAATTTACAAAGCAACCTAAAAATAGCCATGATAACGGACGTGCATATAGGAGAATTTCTGCAGAAAGACTTTATGAAAAAACTCGTCAATGACATAAATTTGGCAAATCCTGACATCGTAGTGATAGCAGGCGACTTAGTTGATGTAAATGCTGCTTTTATAGGAGATTTTTTGGAGCCATTAAAAAGTCTTAAAAGTACTTATGGGACTTTTTATGTCCCTGGCAATCATGAGTATTATCACGGGATAGATGGCATTTTAGAAAAGATCAGTTCTCTTGGCATAGAAATTTTAGGTAATAAAAACAAAAAAATTGCGAGTATAAATCTAGCTGGCGTTTACGATTTGGCTGGCATTAGGTTTAAACATTTAGAGCCAAATTTGGATGAAGCATTGACAGGATGTGATCCGTCGCTACCTACTATCTTGCTCTCTCATCAGCCAAAATTTATAAAATCAATGCAGCAAGACGTTGATCTGGTGCTTTGCGGTCATACACACGCTGGTCAAATTTTCCCTTTTGGCCTTTTGGTTTTACTTGATCAGGGATTTTTACATGGCCTTTATAAGATTAATGATAAAATGCAAGCTTATGTTAGCAGTGGTGCTGGATTTTGGGGGCCTCCTGTTAGAATTTTTGCTCCAAGTGAGATTGCAATATTAAATTTAAGTAAGGAATAAAATGAATAAAGACAATCTGTTTTCTCAAATTTTTGGAAAGGTTGCAAAGATTAACTTTTTCAAACCACTTCAAGAAGCCATAAATTCTTTTTACATAAAGCTGTTTAAGATAGACATGAGCGAGTTTAAATTAGCAAATGAATATAAAAATTTAAATGAGCTTTTTACTAGAAGGCTCATAAAACCAAGAGATTTTGATGCAGCAGATGAGATATTTATAAGCCCAGTTGATGGTACTTGTCTTAGTTTTGGTAGCACAAAGGAGCTAAGGGCCTTTAGCATAAAAGGCATGGAGTATAGTGTAAGTGAGCTATTGGGGCAGAGTGAGCTTGAGGGCGAATATGACTTTGCAAATATCTATCTTAGCCCAAAAGATTATCATCATTATCATGCGCCTTGCGATATTGCCATTAAAAAAGCCATATACATTCCGGGTAAACTTTACAGTGTGGCTGCAAAATGGCTTGCAAAAGTGGATAATCTTTATACAAAGAACGAACGCGTAGCACTATCTTGTGAGATGAAAAATAGTAAAAAACTTTGGCTTGTTTTTGTAGGTGCGCTAAATGTCGGAAAGATGAAATTTTGCTTTGATGAGCGTATACAGACAAATGCGATGGCAAATTTTACACAAATTTACGAGTATGAAAATTTACATATCAAAAAGGGCGAGCGCCTTGGGAATTTCGAGCTTGGCTCAACTATCGTGGTACTTAGCGAAAAAGATGCGATCGAATACAATCTCTTTGAAAACAAAGAGCTTAAATTTGCTGAGACCATTGGAATAATAAAATAAATATGCTAGGCATATAAGTAAAATTTTTTATACCCTACTTGGCCGGTGTCCCATTTGCTTAGATTTTAGTGGTAAGTTTTATATAGTCTTTAAAAAAATATTATAGATTTAAAAGTTTGTGAAAGATGATGAATACATTATTTTATCTATCGAAATCTTTCTTGCTTTAATTGTGTTCTTCATTAAGCCATCAACCTCTGCAACTAAGAGCTATTATCTTTACTTATAAAACCCATATTGATATCACAGAGCTGATAGCATTTACATCATTGCTTGTATAGAGAAGCTTATGTATCAATAAAGATATTAATAAGACGATATAACTTAGTATATTTTTCAAAAGAATTTTTATTAACTATAATAAGGAAGTTTTAATTTACCTTATGCAGCCCAAGGATTAAATATTTTTTGACTATTTAGCCCAAAAGAGGGCTAAATTTAAACATTAAACCTAAAGTGCATAACATCGCCATCTTGCACGATGTAGTCTTTGCCCTCAAGTCTCATCTTGCCAGCCTCTTTGGCTCCGTTTTCGCCGCCATGTGCGATATAGTCGTCATAACTTATCACTTCAGCTCTGATAAAACCCCTCTCAAAGTCGTTGTGGATGACGCTTGCTGCTTTTGGCGCTTTCCAGCCATTTGTGATCGTCCATGCCCTAACTTCTACGACGCCAGCAGTAAAATAACTTATCAAATTTAGCTTTGCAAAAGACGTTCTTATGATCTTCTCAAGTCCGCTCTCACTCGTACCGATAGATGCCAAAAACTCGTGTGCCTCTTCGTCGCTTAGACCTATTAGCTCCTCTTCTACTTTGGCGCAAAGCTTGATCACCTCGTGATCTGAGGCTTTTGCGTACTCTTTTAGCGCTTTTACAAATTTATTATCTTCATTAAGCCCTTCTTCATCGACATTCGCACCATAAACTACCTCTTTGGCGCTTAAAAGTCTTAGCTCTCTATTGAGTGACAAAAACGCCTCACTATCTCTTTGCTCAAAGCTACTTGCGCTTTTGCCCTCATTTAGATGAGCCAAAAGTAAATTTGCTATCTCAAGTGCCTCTTTAGCACCTTTTGCATTTGCCTTCGCCTCTCTTGTGAGCTTTTCTATCTTTTTGTTTAGCTGCTCGATATCAGCTAGTATGAGCTCGGTTTGGATGATCTCAATGTCTCTTACTGGATCGACACTGCCCTCGACGTGAGTGATGTTTTCGTCCTCAAAGCAGCGAACTATGTGCAAAATAAGCTCTGTCTCTCTAATGTTTGATAAAAATTTATTGCCAAGTCCCTCGCCAGAGCTCGCCCCTTTTACAAGGCCAGCGATATCGACAAATTCGATGGTTGAATACTGAATTTTATTAGGATTAACTATCTTTGCAAGCTCATTTAGGCGCTTATCAGGCACTGGCACAATGGCTTTGTTTGGCTCGATAGTGCAAAACGGATAGTTTGCGCTCTCGGCATTTTGCGCCTTTGTAAGTGCGTTAAATGTCGTTGATTTGCCCACATTTGGTAGGCCTACGATTCCAACTGAAAGTCCCATCAATTCTCCTTGCTAAGTGCTTGTAAAAAGTATAAATTCATCCTAACGCCAGCTCCACTCGCACCTGCTTGGTTATATCCCCAAGCCTTTTCGCGGTATACTGGGCCTGCGATATCAAGGTGTAGCCACTTATCTTTATACTCATCTTTGATAAATTTAGCTAGAAACATACCAGCTGTGATCGCGCCGCCATATCTGCTTGAGGCGCAGTTGCTAACGTCTGCGATCTGGCTTTTGATGAGCTCGCTAAGATAAGGGTTAAAATCAAGTATAGTTGCTAGCTCGCCGCTATCTTTTATCTTGTTTTTAAACTCGCTTTTTAGGCTCTCGCTGTTGCCCATGATGCCTGTTGTGTATTCGCCAAGTCCCACGACACAAGCGCCAGTTAGGGTTGCCATGTCGATTAGGATGTCTGGCTTAAAGTCCTGCGCGTAGCTTAGGCAATCAGCCAGCACCAAACGCCCCTCTGCGTCGGTGTTTCTAACCTCTATGCTAACGCCACTTCTTGAAATAAGCACATCATCTGGCTTATAGGCGTTGCCGCCGATCATATTTTCAGTTGCACCCAAAATGGCGTGAATTTCAAATGGTAAATTTAGCTCCGCTGCGCCTTTTATGATGCCAAGAGCTGCTGCTGCGCCGCTTTTGTCTGATTTCATAGTGAGCATATAATCAGCCGGTTTCAAGCTAAGGCCGCCACTATCGTATGTTAGGCCTTTGCCGACAAATATGATGCGTTTTTTAGATTTTTTAGGCTTGTAGGTTAGATGGATAAGTCTTGGTTTGTGCACGCTTGCGCGATTTACTGCCAAAAATGCGTTCATATTCTCTTTTGCTAGAAATTTCTCGTCATAGACCTCACACTTTATGCTTGCGATATTTTTGGCTAAATTTTGCGCATCCTCGGCCATCTTTTGCGGTGTGTAAATTTCTGGAATTTCATTTACGATATCTTTTGTAAAATTTGTAGCACTTGCTATTATCTCTGCCTCTTTAAAGCCCTCACTCGCGGCTTTTAGATCGACCTTTTTGCCTACAAATTCTTCAGTCGAGAAGATGATCTCTTTAAGGGTGTATTTCTCTTTTTTCTCTTTATACTTGTTAAATTCATAACTTCCAAGCAAAAAGCCCTCAGCTAGCGCCTCAAAGCTTAGTTTTTGACACTCTGCTACGTAAGAAGCTAGCTTTATGCTCTTAATGTTTAGCGATTTTAGTGCGTTATAAGCTTTAGCAGCTGCAACTCTAAGCTCGTCAAGATCAAGCTTAGAAAGTGGTACGTAAGCCCTTTTTGCCTCGCTTAGGACAAGGACACTCTCACCTTTATAATTATTAAATTTAATAACCTCTTTATCGCCTATAAATTTATGTTTTAAGTCCTTATCTACTACGAAAATTAGTTCAATATCAGCTTTTATATCTTTTAATTTTTTATCAACTATTTGAAACTGCATGTCTTCTATCTCTCCTTTCGTTTAAAATTTTATTTTCGATGCGCTTAAATGTATATATCAAAAGCCCCATAAATATAGCAACTACTGGGATAGCAACGTACCAGTGCTCTTTTGCTTTTTGAAGTAGCACTAATATATGTTCGCCAAGTATCCAAGCAGGTATGGTGGTGATCGCTGCCCAGCACCAAGCGCTGATCAAATTTATAAAGGCGTATTTTTTAGCGTCATAGCCGGTAAGTCCTATGCAAAGCGGTATGATGACTCGAAACCCATACATATAGCGTTGCAAAAAGATGATCGGCCAGCCGTATTTTTTCAGCATTATGTGCGCCACTGCAAATTTTCTCCGCTGCGTGTGAAGCCTTTTTGCGATGTATTTTTTATTGTAACGACCAAGGTAGAAGTAAATTTGATCTCCCACAAAGCCTCCAAGTCCAGCCACAAAGATAGCAAGTGCGATGTGCATGTGCGTGGTGTGAGCGAGAATTCCAGCCATTATTAAGGCCATCTCGCCCTCCATGATACACCAGACAAAAAGTATGATGTAGCCGTACTCTTTAAGCAGTTCTATAAAAAACTCTTCCATTCTAAACCTCTAAAACGCTGTAAATTTTAGTAAGCGACTTTAGCTTTTCGCTACCTTTTAGATCGACTAGATCTATGAGAAAGCAAGCTTCTACGCAGGTTGCGTTAGTTTGGTTAATAAGCTCAACTGAAGCCTTCGCAGTGCCACCAGTGGCTATGAGATCGTCCACCAAAAGCACTCTAGCGCCCGCTTTTTCTCCAAAAGCATCGATGTGAATTTGCACTTCATCGACGCCATATTCTAGGCTATATTTTTGAGAAAGCGTGATAAAAGGCAGTTTTTTTGGCTTGCGAATAGGCACAAAAGGCAGCCTTAGCCTTGCCGCAAGTGCCGCGCCAAAGATGAAGCCACGTGACTCGATGCCAGCGATATAGTCGATATTTGCATTCTCATATCTAGCCACCAAATGATCTATCAAAAAGTTAAATGCTTCTTTGTTATTTAGTAGCGTCGTGATGTCGCGAAAAACTATGCCAGGCTTTGGAAAATCGTTTATACAGCGAATAGAGTTTAGTAAAAATTCTCTTCCTTTTTGATCTAAAATTTTCATAAATTTCCTTAAATTTGATGTTAAAGTAGCGCTTCGATCTTGCCTTCAAGCTCACGAATGCGTTGTCTTAGCTTATCGTTTTCTAAGCGGTACTGGGAGTTTCTTGTGCGAAGTGAGGTTACGTCGTTTTTAGTTTTGTTTAGCTCATCTGTTAAGATGTCGATGTTGCCTAGACTTCGTTGAAGTTGGATCTGAAATTTTCTTATGACGACCTCGGTGTCTTGGAGGTTATTTTTCATAAAATCTTTTGTCGCACGCTCTTTTTTTAGAAGCGTTTTGAAGTAAAAAACCATGACGGTTAGGTAGATCGCAGCACAAACAAGAGCGGTAAAAACGATCCACTCGCCTATCATTTGCCTGCCTCAAGCTCTATTTTTTTGACTCTTCTTTCGTGTCTGCCGCCTGCAAACTCAGTCTTTAAAAAGGCTTCAACCGCCGAGATAGCCACGCCAGCGCCGATAACTCTTGCGCCAAAAGCGATCACGTTTGCGTCGTTGTGCTCTCTGGCAAGTCTAGCGGTAAATTCGTCGTGGCAAAGGGCGCATCTTACGTTTTCGTGCCTGTTTGCAGCTATTGATATGCCTATGCCAGTGCCACAAACTAGCACGCCGTAGCAGTTAGGCTCAAGCTTGCTCGCCAGCAAATGCGCATAATCAGGGTAATCAACGCTATTTTTATCGTTTGTGCCAAGATCAACCACTTCGTATCCAAGCCCTTTAATGGCCTCTTTAAGCTCGTTTTTTAGCTCAAAACCAGCGTGATCGCTAGCTAAGAAAACTTTGTCTATCTTCATGAAAAGTCCGTTAAATTTTTTGTTGATTATAGTCAAAGTTGCATTAAAATAAAATTTTACTCTCAGCCAAAATGAAGCTATAATTTACCAAAAATTTAAAGGAGAAAATGTGAAAAAAGTGCTCTTTTTAGCGGCTTCTACGCTAGCCTTTGCAAATGAAAATCTAATAGAGATCTACACAGATCAAACCATCATCACTCAAAAATTTAGCGACGCAAATAGCTCTTTTAGTGCCTTTGTGCCAGAAGGTGTGCAGAGTGAGAGCATCACTATAAATGGGGATTGTGACGTGAATGCTTATCTAAAAAAGATCAGCGAAGAAAATAGCCCAAGTTACATAAAATGGAAGCAAGAAGTTGTAAATTTAAGTAGTAAGATTGAGGCGCTAAATGCAAGAGGTAGGTTTATAGAGCAAGCTTTGATAGGAGAAAACAAAAGTAACGATGTGACAAAAAGAGCTGATGAGTTTTATAAATTTAGCCTAGAAAATATCGAGAAAATCTCAGCTGCTAAAAGTGAGCTTGAAGTGCTTAAAGAAAATGAGCCAAAGAGCGAGATGGCTGGATTTTTGCAGCTTGATATGAAATTTGCTTGCAGTCCAAAAGAAGCGACGCTTTCATATATGGATGATGATGCCCCAAAGACGCTAAATGAAATTTATGCAGACACAAAAAACAAAAAGATCTTGATAAAACAAGAAATTTTACTCAGCAACCCATATGCTAGCGATGTTAAAAATTTAAAGCTCGCCATCTATCCGACCAGATATCAAAAAGCGCTTGCTCCAAGCAAGTTCTACCCTTGGTACGAGGAGAGTGAGGTGGGGACTGATGGTTACGGCGCTTCAAAAAATATGCTAAAAGCTGCGAAAGTCACTGCTGAGGTCGCTGATATGCGTGTGCAAAGAGATGAAAATGAGTTTGCCAAAATTTGGAAGATAGATGGGATAAATTTAGCAAAAGGCGAGAGCAAATATATAACTTATGACACGCAAAAAATGGATGCAAATTTTAGCGTTTTTGCTGATTTTTACGGCTCGCTAAAGGCATATAACGTAGCTAGCTTTAAGCTAAATGATGATCTAACGCCAGCTAAAACGCAGTTTTACGTTAATGGCGTGAGTGTTGGTAGTCCTAGCGAGTTTGAGATAAAAGCTAAAGATGAGGCCTCTCAGCTCTTTTTAGGACAAAACGAGCTAATCGAGCTTAAAAAAGAGCGCTTAAATAAATTTAAAAAGAGCTCGCTTCTTGGCAAAGAGCGCATAAGCGAAGAGGGCTATGAGATAAGTGTCAAAAATAACTCAAGCAAGAGCGTTGATATCACTTTGGTCGATCGTGTGCCAGTCTCTGCTGACGAGGCGGTAAAGGTCGAGATAAAGGGCTTTGATAAAAAAGATATCAGCAAAGAGGGTAGGGTGGAGCTCAAATTTAGCCTTGCACCAAAAGAGGAATTTAAAAAAGAGTACTCTTATAAGATCACAAAGCCAAAAATTTAGAGCAAATTTGCTCTAAATTTAGCCATTTATAAAGGTACTTGCGATATCTAAAACGTATCTTGTCGGATAAAAGATAGTATCTTTTAAAGGCGAGACGAGGATGATGATAAGGATGACAAAGCCATATCGCGAGATGGCCTCTAGCTTTTCAGCTAGTGCGTGAAAGCCAAAATTTCTAAGCGCATACTCGAGCGCGTGAAAGCCGTCAAGTGGCGGGATCGGATAGAGATTAAAGATGGCTAACATCAAATTTAAAAGTGCAAGCGTAAATAAAAACTGAAGTAAAATTTCAAAGGTTTCTATATTTAATAAAGCTTTTAGCACAAAAAGTGACAAGATGCCTAAGATGACGTTGTAGCAAATGCCAGCTAGACTTACGTAGATAGCTGCCTTATATCCGCCATTTCGCACGACTGTGTAGGTATTTACAGGCACTGGTTTTGCCCAGCCAAACATCATACCAGTGCTTAGGTAAAGCACCAGTGGCACGATGATAGTGCCAACTGGGTCGATATGTTTTATAGGGTTTATGCTAAGCCTACCAAGATTTTTTGCGGTGTTGTCGCCAAATTTATAAGCGACATAGCCATGAGCGATCTCGTGACCGACGATGGCGATTATTAAAGAGATGACGATAGTGGCGACTTTGACTATATCTATGTTATCAATGAAGCCCATCTACTTCGCCTTCTTTTAGAGCTTTGTTAGTGAAAAATTCGTCATTTTCTATCGTATTTACAAAGCGTCCGATACGCTCCCAGCGCACATTGTAGTTCCTGTCCCAACTAAAATATATAAACCAAGGCTGACCAACTATATCTTTATAAGCCACGCTTCCCCAAAAACGGCTATCGTTTGAGTGATCGCGGTTGTCGCCTATCATGAAGTATTCGTCTTTTGGCACTTTTACGTAAAATGCATTAAGGTTAAAATTTGGATTTTGCGGCAATGAGCTAATGGACACTGGCTTCATAAAAACACTATCTTTGTTTGTATTTAGCATGAAAACCATCTGCTCAAATAAATTTACATTTTCGTCATAGTGGATGCCGCTAAACCTATATGGCTCTTTTATGAAAAGTTTGCCATCAAGCTCGGCTATATCGCTACATGAGTAGCCAAATTTACTCTCTTTACCATTTAAATTTTCACGGCAGTTTGCCTTTATGAAATTATCTCCCTCTTTTGGACGCAAATACAAGGCTTTTTCGGTAAATACTATCTCATCTTCGCTTGTGGCAAAGCAGCGTTTTACAAAGTGGGTCTTTTCGTCTTTTGGATAACGAAAGACGACTATATCTCCTCTTGCTGGGCCATCACCTGTTACGAGATGTCCATTATCGTTTAGCTCAGGTAAAATTTTTACTTCAAGCCATGGAATTCTTGGTGTTGGTATACCATAAACAAATTTTTTGGCGAATAAAAAATCACCAACCAAAAGCGTATTTTTCATCGAACCAGACGGAATAACAAAGGCTTGAGCTATGAAAAATATAACAAAAAGCACGATGATGACCGTGCCAGTCCAGCTCGAGCAAAAGTCATAAAATTTAGTAAAAAATTTTTTCATTATTAGGCTCTTTTGTGGCTAGCTATCTTAGCTTGGGCTGCAAGGATTGTGTTATTTAAAAGCATCGCAATCGTCATCGGACCTACGCCCCCAGGAACAGGCGTGATGTATGAGCATTTTGGTGCGACCTCGTCAAAGTCCACATCGCCTACAAGCCTACCATCATCAAGTCTATTTATGCCAACGTCAACTACTACTGCGCCTTCTTTTAGCATATCAGCCTTTAAGAAAAATGGCTTACCAATGGCTGCGACGATGAGGTCGGCATTTTTACAAATTTCTTTTAAATTTTTAGTCTTGCTGTGAGTCACGGTAACGGTTGCCGAGGCGTTTAAAAGCAAATTTGCCATAGGCTTGCCAACAATGTTGCTTCTACCGATCACCACCGCGTTTAGTCCAGCCACATCAATTCCATACTCTTTTAAAATTTCCATCACGCCAAGCGGTGTGCAAGGCACAAAACCATCAAGTCCACTAACAAGTTTACCGACATTTACAGCGTGAAAGCCATCTACGTCTTTTGCTGGATCGATCGTTGCTAAAACGGTATTTGTATCTATATGTTTTGGAAGCGGCAACTGCACCAAGATGCCGTGGATACTATCGTCTAAATTTAGCACATTTATAAGCGCTAGAAGCTCTGCTTGGGTTGTATTTTCGCTTAGACGGTGAGCTACGCTTTTTATGCCGTATTCGTTGCAGGCTTTTTCTTTGGCTCTAACGTATGTTTGAGATGCTTTATCTTCGCCTACTAAGATAACAGCTAGGGTTGGCTCTACGCCAAATTTTTTTAGTTCTTGAGCTCTTACTTTTACGCTTTCTTTGACCTTTAAAGATACGGCTTTGCCGTCTAAAATTTTCATATTGGATCCTTATTTAAAAGCTTTTTTAATCACAAGGGTGGTATCATACCTAAAATTAAATTAAAATTTTTAAAGAGAGGTTTATGCGGTCTGTTTTTTTGATTTTGCTTTTTTGTGTGGCGATTTTTGGTGCTGATTTTATCACAAAGACCGAATATGCCAAGATGCTCTACCTAAATCCACGCGGCATAGGATGTGATAAATGTCACGGCGCAAAGGGCGAGGGCAGTCTAATCTCTAAATACAAGCACTTTGATAAAAAGGCAAACAAAACGGTCGATGATGAGCTTAGAGCGCCAAAGATAAATGATATAGATTTTGAAAGCTTTAAAGCCGCTTTAACTAAGCCAAAAGGCGTCATGCCAAGCTACTTTTTGACAGACGAGGAGACTACGATTCTTTATGAATACATTACAAATAAGATAAATACTCCTTCAAAAGCAGCAAAAGCGCAAAATTTGGGCAAGCCAGTTTCCACTGATACGACGCAAAAACAGCCAGAGCAATCTGCCAAAGCCGCCCCTGCTACAAAACCAGCAGAACCAGCTAAAACTACCACAGCTAAGCCAGCTGAGTCAGCAAAAACCGCTACTACGCAAGCACCAAAGTCGCCAGTAAAACTAGTAACAAATCAAAAAGATAATCAAAAGACAAATTTAAAAACACAAAATCAAAAGGATAAAAAATGACAAATAAAGAGGCATTTAGCGAAGCCAAAAAATATATCCCAGGTGGTGTAAATTCGCCTGTTCGTGCATTTGGAAGTGTTGGTGGTGAGCCTGTAATGATCGATCACGCTAGGGGTGCTTATATCTATGATGTCGAGGGCAAAAAGTATCTTGACTTTATCCAAAGCTGGGGACCGCTCATATTTGGCCACTGCGACAAAGATATCGAAGAGGCGATCATCTCTGCTGTAAAACAAGGCGTCTCATACGGCGCTCCATCTCCAAAAGAGACAGCTCTAGCAAAGCTAATATGTGATGAGTTTAAACAAATAGATAAAATTCGCTTCGTTAGCTCTGGCACAGAGGCTACCATGAGCGCTATCAGAGTGGCTAGAGGATATGCCAAAAAAGACGGACTTATCAAATTTGAGGGCTGCTACCACGGACACAGCGACGCACTTCTTATCAAAGCAGGAAGTGGCGCTACGACATACGGCAACGCATCAAGCAGCGGCATACCACAAGATGTTGTGAAAAACACCTATTTGGCAGTTTATAACGATATAGAAAGCGTAAAAGCCATTTTTGAAAATAATAAAGACAAAATCGGCGTCGTCATAATCGAGCCAATCGCAGGAAATATGGGGCTTGTGCCAGCTGATAAGAAATTTTTAGAGGAGCTTAGAGCGCTTTGCGATAAATTTGGCGCTGTGCTTATCCTTGATGAGGTTATGAGCGGTTTTAGGGCTTCTCGCCTTGGCTCATATCCATTTCACGAGGTGGATGCTGACCTTGTCACATTTGGCAAGGTTATAGGCGGAGGCATGAACGTCGCTGCTTTTGGTGGCAAAGCTGAAATCATGGACTGCCTAAGCCCAGAGGGCGCTGTCTATCAAGCAGGCACGCTAAGTGGCAACCCAGTGGCGATGAGCGCTGGTATAGCGGCTATTTCTAAGATAAATAGCGATCCAAATTTATATGCTAGACTTGAAAAACTAGCTAAAAAACTAATGGACGGCTTCAAAGAGGCAGCAAAAAGTGCTGGCATCGCTATACAAACCGATATTCGTGGCTCGATGTTTGGTTACTTTTTTACAGATCACGCTGTGAAAAACTACGACGATGCGCTAAAAAGCGACACAAAACTCTTTGCTAAATTTCACCAAGCGATGCTTAAGCGTGGAATTTATCTAGCACCAAGTCAGTTTGAGACGGGATTTATCTGCGATGCGATGAGTGAAGCCGACATCGATCTAGCTATAAATGCAGCCAAGGAAGCATTTTTGGAGATAAAAGCTTAATGGCAAAGCTAAAAGTAAAAGATATAGTAGTAGGTGCCGAGCAGCTAAGCCTTGGCATATCGATGGTTGTAGCTGTGGTAATCGGAACTGGACTAGGATATCTTGTAAAAAAGGCTACAAATTTCACGCTAGCACTTTGGATAGGGCTTGTTTTTGGTATTTTGGCGGCTATTTTAAACGTATACAAGGCTTATAAGGCACAGGTAAAAAGCTTGGATGAGCTAAAAGACGAGAATAGGTTTAAAAGCTACGAAAAAGATGATGATGAGGACGATTAGCAGGCTTTTTATTTGCTATTTTGTGCTTTGGCTTGTCCTTAGTGTGATTGGCAAATTTGTATCATTTTCATTTTTTATAAGCTCGCAAATTTCATTTTTTGCCTCGCTCATTATCTTAACGGCTAGTTTTTTTGCCTATAAAAACCGCATAAACTCAAGACTAGAAAATGCTAGAGATGAAATTTTAGCCACAATAGAAGAGGACGAGGATGAGGAGGATGAAATTTCTCCTCAAGAAGAGGTGAAAGAATTTAACCTAAAGGATGAGAAAACAAGGCTAAAAAAGCAAAAATTTTCATTTAAAGATAAGAGCTATGTGGCAGCATTTATGCCTTACCGTTTGGTGGCCTATGCAGCATTATTCTTGGGATTTTTATTTTTAAGAAATGAAAATTTACTAAACGTGCCTGGCTTTTTAGTTGGGCTTGCTCCCATGCCCATTGGAGCGTTTATTTTTGGCATAATGCAAAATAAACATAGTTTAACAAGGAATGCAGATGGCAAGTAGCTTTAGGATTATCCGCTCGATGGGGCCGCTATTTTTTGGTATGAGCTTGCTTTTTATTGGAAATGGTCTAGTTATCGCCTCTTGTAGTGCACTACTAAAACAAAGCGGCGTTGGTGAACTAGAGATCGGCCTTATAAATATGAGTTTTTTTGTGGGTGCACTTGTTAGTACTATTACAGCTCATAGAGTCATCTCAACTACTGGGCACATCAGAGCATTTGCCATCTTTTCAGCCATTTTTGCGGTCTCAGCTATGCTTCATGCAGTAAATCAAAATTTAGTATTCTGGGCGATATTGCGTGCATTTTTGGGATATTGCTACTACGCGCTTTTGATGGTTATAGAAAGCTGGCTAAATGCAAAAATTCCAAATAAAATAAGATCTCGCGTGATTGCCTTTTATGAAGGCGTTTTTTACACGAGTTTTGGACTTGGCATTTTGATCTTGGCGCTTAACCTTAATACCTTTGAAATTTTCATCATAAGTGCAGCTTTTATCATGCTCTCAAGCATTCCATTAAATTTGATCCGTATAAATCAGCCTCAAATCCCAGAGCGTCAGCCCATAAATATCCCAAAAATTTTTGGTATCGTCCCGCTCGCTCTTGTTGGTGCGCTCATTGCGGGCTTAGCAATAAATGGCTTTTTTTCGATGGCAAGCCTTTTTGTCTTGCTTCAAGGATACGGCACAAAAGAGGCGTCATTTTTTATGACGGTTGCGATGATCGGAGGCTTTTTAGCTCAAGTTTTTATCGGTAGTTTCTCTGATAGATATGGCAGAAGGCCAGCTATCTTGCTTTGTAGCAGCGTGGCTTTAATAAGCGCAGTTTTGTTTTTACTAAATGGCAAAAATTTAACGGTTGAATATCTGCTTTCATTCTTTTTTGGGGCTGGAATTTTTTGCACATATGGACTTTCTTTAGCTAGGGCAAATGACGAGATCACAGACAAGACAAAGAGCGTGCAAGTCGCACGTGCTTTACTATTTAGTTACTCTTTGGCTTCGCTTTTCTCGCCGCTTCTTATGAGCTATGCGATGAAAATTTTTGGAGCATTTGGCTTTATCTATGTTTATTTGGTGCTTTTTGCTGGACTTATTTTATTTGCACTAACACAAAAGACAATACCACAGCACATGAGAAAAGAGTATAACGACAGGCTCGTTGCAAGAACGGCTGGCATAGCTACTATTGAGCAAAATGGAAATTTTGCCGATAGAAAAAATAAAAAGTAAAAAATGGACGTAGGAAATTCTTTGAATATATCAAACACTTCGGTTCAAACCGGGCAAAATACTACTCAAAATGTGCCAGTTCGTAAAAATGAAGGCTCGCTTTTTAAAAATCAGCCAAGCGTACAAACGCCTAGTGAGCAGAGCATTTCAGAGACACTTGATAATGTTGGAAAACTCGTTGCAAGAGTGCTTGATGATCTAAAAAGTGCTTCAAGTCTTAGCAAGGCTGAACAAATTTTATCTCAGGCAAAAGATACGAAAATCGCTCCAAATTTAGCCAGTGAGCTATCAGACCTTACAAAAAGCTTAGAAGCAGAAGCAACCCAAAATGAAAGCCCTGAGATAAAGAGCCTTGCACTAAAGCTAAAAGAATTTCTAAAACCAATAGCCGATCTAAAAGCCGGCTCACTAAATGATCAGATCAAAAACTCAGGCGTAATGCTTGAAGCAAATTTAAAAGACGCACTTAGTCCAGAGAAGCTTCCAAGCTCGGTTCAGAAGCTACTAAGCGATATAAAAAATCTCTCAAGCGGGAATTTACTAAATCAAATTTTAACCCTAAATGATGAAAAATTAGACAATCAAAATTCTTTTTCAAAGCTTGCTTCTATACTTGAAAAAGCGAGCAATGACGCAAAAAACATTCTTGATAACTCAAACATAAAAAAGCTTTTAAAAGACGTTGATAAGCTTGATAGTGTGGTTAAATTTTTGGATAAAAATTTTTCAAAAGATCAAAATGGCGAGCTAGTAAAAAATCAAATAGGCAAAATACAAAATTTCATCTCAAATTTAAGCGAGAAAGTCACAAGCCTGGCAAATGAAAAGCTAAATCAAAATTTTGGTTTTAGTCAAAATCACAAAGAGCTAAAAACTATCCTTGATAGCATAAAAAACGATCTAAAAACGCTAAATAACATAGGTGATGAAGCAGGGCTTGTAAAGGCGTTTAATGAGATGAGCGATGTTTCAAAGGATGGTAGCTTGCAAGATAAGCTCCAAAGTGCGGCGAGGCGTCTTGCTCATAGCCTAAGTCTTGCTGATGCTAAGGCAAGTTTGGCTAAAAATGAGCTAAGTGAGAGCAAGGCGCTTTTAAAGCAGTTAAATCTCGCCACAAACGATATAAATAACATTACGACTAAAAATAGCAGCGAAATTTCAAAAGTGCTAAGCCAAGATATAAAAAGCACGCTTTTAAATATCAGTGAAAAGAGTCAAAATCCGCAAAGCGTAAATGCCGCAAATAAGATGATTTCACAGATCGAGATGCATCAAATGATATCAAGCCTTCAAGGCGGGATTCAAACTTATATGCCTTATATTTGGGATGGCGTTGAGGGTGGAAATATCGCATTTAAGCAAGGCAAAAAGGATAAATTTTACGCTCAGATCGATCTAAATTTTAAGAAATTTGGACAGATAAATGTGATGGTTGGACTTATTGATAAAAGGTACATTGATCTTTCGGTAGCTACGCAAACAAATGAGTTTAAGGAGCTAATCCTCTCAAACTCTAGCGAATTAAAACAAGCAATATCAAAGCTTGGACTTATAGTTTCAAACTTTAATATCAAAATTTTGTCAAAAGTGAAGCTAAATGATAGATTTAAAAAATTTGGTGGCCTTGATGTGGGCTTTGATAAGAAAATTTAATGCAAGTAAATAAGAAAAAAGCAGTAGCTCTTGGCTACAACAGATCTAAAGATAATGCTCCAAGAGTGCTGGCTAGTGGCGCTGGCGAGATAGCAAATAGAATAATCGATCTTGCAAAAGAGCATGATATACCGATCAAAGAGGATCCTGATCTTATTGAAATTTTAAGCAAGGTTGAAGTTGATCAAGAAATTCCACCAAATTTATATAAAGCTGTTGCTGAAATTTTTAGCTTTTTATATAAGATCACAAAGAAATGATCTATAAATTTGCTTAAAAATTAGCAAGGCATATAAAGAGTGGCAGGGATATTGACGATATACAAAAAGTGGCGTAAGCTAAATATTAAATTAAAATTTTAAAGGCTATTTGTGGCACAAAAATTAATATTAATAGGGGCATCTACTGGCGGGCCTGGGCATTTAAAAAAGTTACTAAAAAACGTAAAACTAAATGGAGCTATCATCGTGATAGCCCAGCACATGAATAAAATGTTTATAAACTCTTTCGCTATGCAAATCGGAAAAGAGTGTGGCTTAGATGTTGAAATTTTAAATGAGAGGAAAATTTTAAAAGAAAATACCGTATACGTCTGTGAACAAAATGTAGTGGTATCACCAAATTTACCAATCAGTGCAAAACCAAATACAGAAGAAAAAACTATATATACGCCAAATGTTGATGTGTTGTTTAAATCTGGAGTTGGAATTTGTAAAAGCGCAAATGTCTTAGCTATCTTACTAACTGGCATCGGAGATGATGGTGCATCTGGGCTTGATAAGCTTTATAAGGCTGGAGCAAAATGTATAGCTGAAAATGAAGAGAGTGCGATAGTTTATGGTATGCCAAAACGTGCAAAAGAGCTAAATCAAAGCTTAAAATCATTAAATCTAACTATGATAAAAAAAGAGCTGGAGGATTTTTTAAATGCTATTAACTAATGACGCAAAAGATACAAAAACAATGCAAACAAATACTTCACAAGATATGGATAGTTTTAATGAATTTATGAATGTTATCAAAACTCTTTGCGGAGTTGATCTGGAGCCAAAAAGAGATATTACGTTGCAGCGAATTACTATTTTTATTAGGGATCGCCAGATAAAAAGCTTTAAAGATCTTGTTTCAATGATAAGATATAACTCAAGCTTACGACAAGACATTTTAAATCTAGTAACTGTAAATGAGACTTATTTTTATAGAGAGTTGCCTCAACTTAAAGATGTGATATATTACGCAAAGGAGCTTGGAGGAGCTAGAATTTTGTGTGCTCCTTGCTCTACTGGAGATGAGTCATATTCTCTCGCAATGCTTGCTTATGAGATGGGATTTAAACAGCATGAAATTTCAATCGTAGGTATAGATATAAACTCAGAAGCCATAGCAAGCTGTCAAAACGGCATTTTTAGTGAGAGGAGCTTGCATAGGTTAAGCGATTTTCAAAAAGAGAGATTTTTTACAAAAGTCGATGATAAATTTAAGATAAAAAAAGAAAACTTACCAAGGTGTGAGTTTAAAATTTTAAATGTTTTTGATGATGCTATTTTTAATCTAGGAAAATTTGATATCGTACTTTCAAGAAATATGATGATCTATTTTGATGATGATTTTAGATTAAAATGTGTTGAGAGACTTCATAAATTGCTTAAGCCAGATGGTAGGCTTTACGCTGGGCACGCTGATCTTGTGCCTTACACTCCAGCTTATGAAAAGCGCTTTTCAAATGGAACTACCTACTATCTAAAAAAATAAAAATTTACCAAGTCGCCTTTTGAGCTTAGGCGACTTAATTTAAAATCAATTACCTTATTTTGTAGCTTTTTAATACTATGTGATAGTAAAAAGCCCCTACAAAAAAGAGGCTTCCCATAAAACTTGCAATCATCTCAACGCTAAGTCCAATATCATAAAGCAGACCAATGATAAATGAAATAAGAGCGCTAAAGCCAAGAAAAACCATATCGTTATATGCAATCACTCGGCCATAAAATTCTTTTTTGCAGTTTTGCTGAAGCATTGTATAAGTGTAGCTCCAAAGACTTGATGTGCAAAATCCAGCGAAGATAATGCCAATAAGTGATAGATAAAAATTCCAAAGCGATAAAGCCCAAATGATGATACCAAGGCCTTGACCGATATATACGAAAATAAGCGTATTTTTATTTATAAATTTACTAAGTATGGCTGGAGCAAACATAAGTGAAATGGATCTTGAAGTATTTAATAGTCCTATAATTAGTGATGTCGAGAGTAAATTTGCATATTTGTAATCAGCTAAAAGTGCTATCAATGCGTCATAAGCAGTAATGCCAACAAAGGCGTGCAAAAATATAAGGTGCACGATGAGTCTGTTTTCTTTTAAATAAACAAGGCCATTTTTTAGCATTTTTAGTGGTTTTTCTATAAATTCTGGCTTTAGACCTTGTAAATTTAAAAAATATAAAAATCCAAAGCTAAGAATGTATAGTATGCCATCAAGCAAAAAGGCGCTTTTAATACCAAAAAAGTGTATATAAACTCCCGCTAGCCCCATGCCAGCGGTGTATGAGACTGCCCAGATGATAGAGTGGATCTCATTTGCGAGTTTGAGATTTTCTTTGCTTAAAATTTTTGGCAGTACGCTCATCTCTACTTGAAAATACATTCCGCCAGTGCCATTTCTAACAAAAATAATAAGTAAAAGTAGCCATAAAAAATCAAGTGAGTCTATAAAAAGAAGCATGAAAACGCTTATCGTCTCAACTGCCATCATGATGACAAGCATTGGTTTTGGGCTAAATTTATCAACTAAAATTCCACTAAATGGAGCTATGACAACACCTGGGATAAATGCCATCGCTGCACTTAGCGTAATTGCCCAAACAGGAGCGTCAAGCTTGATAAGAAGGGTAAAAATACCTGTGTGCGAAAACCATACGCCAAAATAGCATATAAGCTGAATGATGCTTAAGAGGCGAAAATTTTTCTCTTCTTTTAAAAGTTTAAGATATTCTTTCAACTTATTGATTCCACATTAGCGTTATTTGCTCTATCTTTGTTTCATCTGGGATATCGTTTAGGCTTGTTATCTCTTTGACAAGTGGATTTTTTAGTGTGATTAACATATCGTGGCTATCTATTTTTAGATAGATATTGTTTTTGTCACTACTAAATTTAGAAATAACAAGAGAATTTTTTATATCTTTGAAATTTGATTTAAGGCTGATATTTTCTGGAGTTTTAAACTCGCTTGAGTAAATTTCAATGCTTGTGATAATGCCATTTAGCAAGGTGTATTCAAAAATTCTTTCATTTTTGTTTGTTACGATGTGGCTGTTTTCTTTTTTTGTGTTATCCCGTTTTATGTTTTTTGAGCCATAAATTTTTATCACATCTCTATTTGCTGATTCGTTTGTCAGCTCTGCAAAAAAGCCTTTGCCAAAGAGATTTTTTTGATCTTTATCTTTTTTATATCGTCCACTTATGTGAGCATTTTTACAAATTTTGTCATTTGCTACTAGAAAAATTGCATTATTTATCCTGTGTATGCTTAGAGCAATGCCTTTTTCATCTAAAAGGTAAAAAATTCCTTTGTCGTAAAGTAGCTCAGAGCTAAACTCGCAAAGTGGCGAGCCATTTTTTAATGATGAATAAAAACTTATTTTCGCACCATTTTTGCTTGGTACGATTACAATGTCTAAAAAGTTATCTTTGTTTTTAAATTTATAAAATTTAGCAAAAAAACTATCTTTGTAAGCTTTATTTACCGGCTCGAAATTATAAATTTGAGCTAGCACGCCAACTCGCTTATTTTTCTTGTCATCAAGCTGAAGAAGGGAATTTTTATTTGGTGCAAAGTAGCTAAGATTGCCATTTTCATCTTTTAAAATGATAGCACTATCATCAACATCAAATGTGCCATTTTTTTCAACCAAGCTTACTTCTTTATCCATAGTAAGCATTGTTTTTGTATAGGTTTTGTCTTTATTTAACGTGATGATAGTTTTTATGCCTTCGCAGTTTGGGCAAGGCAAAATAGTGTGAAAACTACTATAAATTGAGTTTGGAAGTATTAGCTTTTCTGGCTTTTTGGGTGTATTTACTTGAACTAGCGGCTTGTCTTCTTTTACTGTATTTTGTGTGTTTTGATTTGGCTCTAAATTTTCATTTTTTGCGCAGCCAAGGATGAAAAATGAGATAAGTATGGCAAAAAGATATTTCATTTGCAACTCCTTAAAAATTGCGAAATTATATCATTTTGCCTTTAAAATTTATTTTACGCGTTTAAAGATGTATTTATCTTTTAGCTCGCCAGTGACCTCTTTTTGATCCATATCTAGCATTTTTAGGTTCTCGCCCTCTATTTTATAAAAGCTCTTTTCTTTATACTCATCAATCGTTGTTATCACACCATTTTCGATTGAGTATTTGCCTTTGCTAACGGCTTTGTAGTTGTCTTTTGACTTATAGTCCATCACGCTTTCAAATGTACCATCTTTTTTTAATGTTAAGCGTGAATCAACCCCCATGCAGCTAGCGCAAGGTAAAAATGCTTTATAAGTGCCCTCGATGCTGCTAATTGGAGCTTCGCAGCTACTTTTTACTTCACATTTGCCTTGTGGGACGTTTGCATTTTGGCTAGATGAGGCACAACCTGCCAAAAGTAGAGCCGCACTTAGTGCAAATATAAAATTTTTCATGCTAATCCTTTTTGAAAATAAAATTTAAAATGTATTATAATACTTAAGAAAATAACAAATTATAAATTAAAGGAGTAAAAATGCAAATCGAAGCATTTGGCGTTTTAGTCGTAGTTCTGGTTATCTTTGCGTTCTTGTTTTTAAAGGCTGGTATCAAGATTGTCTCACAAGCTGATAATCTACTCATTGAGCGACTTGGCAAATTTCACAAAGTGCTTGATGGCGGATTTCACATAATCATACCATTTGTCGATCAAATAAGAGCGATAATCACCGTAAAAGAGCAGCTAGTAGATATTACAAAACAGCAAGTCATCACAAAAGATAACGTTAATATAAGCGTCGATGGCATCGTCTTTTTAAAGGTATTTGATGCAAAAATGGCAGTTTATAACGTAGATAACTACAAGCGTGCCATTGCAAATTTAGCCATGACAACACTTCGTGGTGAGATAGGCGCGATGAATCTTGATGATACACTAAGCTCACGTGACCGCCTAAATGCCGCACTTCAAGTGGCTCTTGGCGACGCTGCTGGCAACTGGGGCGTAAAGATCATGCGTGTAGAAATTTCTGAAATTTCTGTCCCACTTGGCATCGAAGAGGCGATGAATATGCAGATGAAAGCTGAGCGTGAAAAACGTGCGATCGAGCTAAAAGCCCTGGCTGAAAAAGAGGCACTAATACGCAATGCCGAAGCACTAAAACAAGAAAAAGTACTTCAAGCAGAGGCGATCGAGCGTATGGCTGATGCGAAAAAATACGAACAAATCGCTATCGCAACGGCTCAAAAAGAGGCTATGGATATGATAAATGATAGTATGAGCAAAAACGCAAATGCAGCAGAATTTTTGCTCGCTCGCGATAGAGTCGGGGCATTTAGCGAGCTAGCTAAAAATAGCTCAAAAGATAAAATTTTAGTCCCTTATGAGGCGACTGAGCTTATTGGTTCACTTAGCGTTTTGAAAAATTTCCTAGCTAAGGATAAGGCGTGATCAGCCCTTTTATAATGATAGCAATCGGTGTGGTTTTGTGCATCACCGAGTTTATCTTTTTCTCGTTTTATTTGCTATTTTTTGGCATAGCTTTTATCGTAGTTGGAGCTATAAATTTTGGTTTTAGTTTTGCTTGGAGCTATCAAATTTTAATTACAGCAGCAATTGCGATTGTACTTCTTGTGCTTTTAAAAGCGCCGTTAAAGAGTAAATTTATGTCTAGAAAAGAGAACTTTAACGAGGAATTTTTAGACGAAGCCGGAGTTGGCGAGATCAGAGAAAATATGGTCTATTTCAAAGGCACACTTTGGAAATATGATGGAAATTTAGCTAATGGAGAGAAGGTGACAGTTCTTGGCACCAAAGGTGACAAGGTGATATTAAAATAAAAGTGCCATTTGGCACTTTATGCTATTTTGCGTGAGCTGGGCAGCCTGCTGGCATTTGCTCATGCATCGCTCCTTGCATGCCATGATATGGGCAGCTTGGCATATTTTCTTGCATCATTTTTTGATGATGAGGACAACCGCAACCTTCGTGGCTTGCTGGCTTTGGCTCATTTTTAGCACAACCAACTAAAAATAGTCCGCAAATAACGGCAAATACTATCTTTTTCATAACTCGCTCCTTTAAAGAATTTCTCACATTTTAGCCTTTAAAAATTAATTTTTCATAACGCTTGATTTATCATATTTAAAAGCATTTTTGGCTAAACTTTCGCCAAAAAATAAGCAAAATAAAAGGTTAAATTTGAAAAGACTTAGTGTAAATGAAGCCATCGATCTTATAGAAAATGCTCCACTTCACGAGCTTGGCAAGATGGCGCTAGCTAGAAAAAAAGAGCTTCATCCAGATAATATAACGACTTTCATCGTAGATCGCAACATCAACTATACAAACGTTTGTTGGGTGGATTGTAAATTTTGCGCATTTTATCGCCACGCAAAAGAAGAAGACGCTTACGTGCTAAGTTTTGAGGAGATCGGCAAGAAGATCGAGGAGCTTATCGCCATTGGCGGCACGCAAATTTTATTTCAAGGTGGCGTTCATCCAAAGCTAAAGATAGAGTGGTACGAGGAGCTTGTTGGCTACATCAGCAAGCACTATCCAAGTATCACGATACATGGTTTTTCAGCCGTTGAGATCGACTACATCGCAAGAGTTTCAAAAATTTCTACAAAAGAGGTCTTAAGGCGCCTAAACGAAAAGGGCTTATACTCGATGCCAGGGGCTGGAGCAGAGATTTTAAGCGACCGCGTTCGTGACATCATCGCCCCTAAAAAGTGCGACACCGCAGACTGGCTTCGCATACACAAAGAGGCGCACGAGCTTGGCATGAAAACGACTGCTACGATGATGTTTGGTACGGTTGAGAGCATACGTGAGATCGTGGAGCACTGGGAGCACATCAGAAATTTACAAGATGAAACGGCTGGATTTAGAGCCTTTATACTTTGGAGTTTTCAAGGGCTAAATACAAAGCTTATGCAAGAATTCCCTAAGATCAAAAAGCAAAGCTCAAATGTCTATCTAAGACTTCTTGCAGTCTCAAGGCTCTTTTTGGATAACTTTAAAAATATCCAAAGCAGCTGGGTCACGCAGGGCAGCTACGTAGGCCAGCTAGCACTTCTTTTTGGCGCAAACGACCTTGGCTCGACCATGATGGAAGAAAACGTCGTAAAGGCGGCAGGGGCTAGCTTTAGGATGAATCAAGACCAGATGATCGAGCTTATAAAAGATGTCGGAGAAATTCCAGCTAAGCGTAACACAAACTATGATATTTTGGAGAAATTTTAGATGAAAATTTTAGATATCAATGTAAAAAATGTAAAAATCCCAGTCGTTTTTGAAAGCTCAAAAGCTATGCCAGTAGTGAGTCTCAGACTTGTTTTCAAAGCAGCTGGTAGCTCGCAAAATGGCAAGCTAGCAGGTCTTGCAAGGCTAAGTGCAAATTTGCTAAACGAGGGCGATATGAAGCTAGGCTCGGCTAAATTTGCTAAAGAGCTTGAGGTGCGGGCGATCAGCCTAAATGCAAGCTGTGGCTTTGAGACATTTTGCATCGATCTAAACTGCCTAAAAGAGCACTTTGCCTTTGCGTGTGGCAAGCTAAAAGAGCTTATAAGCGCTCCAAATTTGACAGAAGAAATTCTAAATAGGTGCAAAACCGTCACACTTGGCGAGATCGCAGCAAACGAAAACGATTTTGACTACGTGGCAAGGCAGGGGCTTTTTGAGCTTTTATACCCAAAAAGCGTGCTTGCTCAGCCAAGTATCGGCACTAAAAAGAGCGTAAAAGCGATCACGCTTGAAGATGTGAGAAAGTTTTTAAACGAGCATTTAGACCTTTCAAATTTGCTTTGCGTGCTAGGTGGCGACATCGACGAGAAGCAGACAAAAGAGCTTGCTAGCGTTTTAGAGATACTAAAACCTGGCAAAGTGCGAAAACTGGAGCGCTTTAGCCCAAGCGACAAGTGCGAAAGCAGCGAGATCATCAGGCAAAGCGAGCAGGCATACATCTATTTTGGCGCGCCATTTGATGTAAAGCCTGAAGAAAAATACAAGGCCGCAGTGGCGACATTTATCTTAGGCGAGGGCGGCTTTGGCTCGAGGCTTATGGAGGAGATACGCGTGAAAAGAGGGCTTGCATACAGCGCCTACGCTAGAAATTTGCTAAATCTCTCTTACAGCCAGCTATACGGCTACATGCAGACTAAAAATGAGAAAAAAGATGAGGCTATCGCCGTTATAAAAGAGGAAATTTTAAAATTTAGTAAAAAAGGCGTTAGCAAGGCCGAGCTTGAACAGGCGAAGAAATTTTTACTTGGCTCGTTGCCGCTTAGGCTTGAGACGCTATTTAAGCGCCTTGACATCGCGCAGGGCGAGTTTTACGAGCATGGCGAGCTTGGGGCATTTTTAAAGGACCTTGATAAAATTTCAGCCCTTTCGCTAAGTGAGCTAAATAGCTTCATAAAAGCCCACGCAGAGATCAATCAGCTAAGTTTTTGCGTCTTAAAAAATGAAATTTGAAGCAAGCGACAGAGCAAAACTTCTAAAAATAGGCGTGCTTAGCCTGCTTGATCTTGCTCTCGTGCTACCAAAGGGCTTTGAGGATACGACGATCGCTAAGAGCCCAAGAGAAGGGCAGGTCTGCATAAATGTAAAGATCACCTCACTCGCCTCGCGCCCTGGCATGCTAACGGCACTTGCCTTTTGCGAGCAGTGGCAAAGTAGCGTAAAGATCGTCATTTTTAACGCAAAGTCTTGGCACTACGGCGCTTTTAAGACGGGCAAAGAGATGGCGATATATGGGCTTTGCTCCTACGCCTTTGGCTCGTGGCAGATCGTAAATCCAAAAATCACCACAAAAATAGGCCAGATCGTGCCTAAATTTAAGACCGAGCTAAAAGATGAGGAGCTAAAAAAACTCATCTTAAAATATCTAAATTTGCAAAATTTAATGTCTGAGGGCTTAAACGAAAAAGAGGCTAAATTTTTAGCCGATCTACAAAGGCTAGATGAGCAAAGCGTGCAAATTTTATACCGCCTAAAAAACGAGGGCGAGGGCTTAGAAATCTTAAAATTTGTAGAAATTTTTAACTACATAAAAAAGCTAAGTGCGAAAAAAACCTACTTTAAAAGCCCTAAAATCAAGCTTTTTGACATAAGCTCTTGGCTTAATGGCTTGCCATTTACGCCGACAAATGATCAGATAAACGCCATAAATGACATCAGAGACGACCTTAGCGCTGTGCAGGCAAAAAGGCGCGTCATAATGGGCGATGTAGGAAGTGGCAAGACGCTTGTGATCCTAGCAGCAGCGCTTAGCGTCTATCCGCAAAGTGCCATTTTGATGGCGCCAACAAGCATCTTAAGCGAGCAAATTTACAACGAAGCAAAGAGGTTGCTACCTGCTTTTATGAACGTGATGCTAGTGCGAAGTGGGGAGAAAAAGATAGACTTTAGCGGGGTAAATTTTATCATCGGCACGCATGCACTGCTCTTTCACGAGCTGCCAAACTCGCCACTTGTCATGGTCGATGAGCAGCACCGCTTTGGCTCAAATCAGCGCAAAAAGATAGAGGAGCTTGCCTCAAACGAGGATGAGCGAGCAAATTTCGTGCAGTTTTCAGCTACACCTATACCAAGGACGCTAAGCCTCATTCAGTCTGAGATCGTAAATTTTAGCTTTTTAAAGCAGATGCCGTTTAAGAAAAATATAACGAGCCAAATTTTAGGCGCTAGCGAGTTTGGCTACCTGCTCGCTCACATCAAAAAGCAGCTTGAGGGCGGCTTTCAAGTGGCTATCATCTATCCGCTAGTTGAGATCAGCGAGAGCTCAAACTACCAAAGTCTAAGCGAGGCACAGGGCTTTTGGCTAAAGAATTTCAAAAATGTCTTCGTCACACATGGCAAGGACAAAGAGAAAGAGGAAATTTTAAGGCGATTTAGAGAAGAGGGTGAAATTTTGCTCTCAACCACCGTTGTTGAGGTCGGGATCTCGCTACCAAGGCTAAATACCATCGTCATAGTGGGCGCTGAGCGATTAGGGCTTGCCACACTTCATCAGCTGCGCGGTAGAGTGGGGCGAAATGGCGGAGATGGATACTGTTTTTTGTTTACTAAGCTAAAAGAGACACCTGCTAGGTTAAAAGAATTTTGTGCGACAAATGACGGCTTTAAGGTGGCCGAGCTTGATCTTAAAAACCGCCAAAGTGGCGACATATTAAACGGCTTTATCCAGCATGGAGCGACATTTAACTTCTACGACTACGAGGATGATATCACACAGGCCGCAAAGGCGAGAGTAGCGGCACTTGCTAAAAATAATGCCTAGTTGCTTTTGGCTTAACCTAAATTTTTGATTTTGTTGGCTTTAAATTTTAGCGGAGTAAATTTTAATAAAATTATTTTTCTACTCTGCGTTCTTTGCATACATTCTCGCATGGTATGCCGTCACGATCACGGTCAAATCCACTGCATCCGCATTTTCTTAGATAGTGATATGCTTCTTCGCAACTTTTCATCTCTTTGCAGTAGCGTTTAGAACAATCAAATTTATTCGCCGCATTTGCTATCAATGCAAAAAATAAAATCAAAACTACTTTTTTCATTTTTACTCCAAAGGCAGTATTAAATAAGAAAAATAATACAAAAAAGCGCTCTCAAAAGAATTTCTCTTTTGAGAGTATAAATTTAAAGAGGATATGTTAAACAGCACTCTCTTTTTACTTCGTCGATGTAGCTTACGTTTAAGCTTAGTCCGTAAAGCTTGCTTAAATTTTCGCTTCTTATGATCTCGCTAACTGTGCCAAATCCAACCTCGCCATCACCTTTTACAAGTGCGACATATCCGCCAAGAAGCACGGCAAAATCAGGGTTATGAGTGGTTAGCACGACTGAGTAGCCAAGCTCTTTTAGCCACTTAACGGTGCGTAAAAATTTATACTGGTTGCCAAAATCAAGCGCACTCGTTGGCTCGTCAAATATGATTATCTTTGGCTGCGCAGCCATCGCGCGTGCAATCATACACATCTGCTTTTGACCGCCACTCATTTGAGTGATAAATTTCTCTTCAAGGTGCTCGATCTCAAGCTTTTTGGTATAAATTTTAGCGATTTCTTCATCCTCTTTGCTAGGTCTTGCAAAGATACCAAGGTGTGCCGCACGTCCCATCGTGATGAACTCAAGCCCAGTGTATTCATACTCAGTTACCTCGCTTTGAGCGACGTAGGCCATTATCTTTTCTCGGTCTTTATTACTTAGGCTATCTACGTTTTTGCCATCAAGAAAAATTTCTCCTGAAATTGGCTTTAGTGAGCCGCTTATTAGCCCAAGAGTGGTTGATTTGCCAGCTCCATTTCGACCAAGAATAGTTAAAATCTCACCTGCGCCTATCTTTAAATTTACATTTTCTAGTTTGCCAGCCCCATTTGGGTAGCTAAAGTTTAAATTTCTAACTTCAAGCATCATGCAACCTTTTTATTTCGCCACAAGACCCAGACGAAAAATACCGTGCCGATAAAGCCAGTAAGCACGCCAAGAGGCACTTCGCTCACGCTTATACTGCGAGCCAAGGTATCAACAAAAAGCAAAAACATAGCACCCATAAATATGCTTGCAGGCATGCTTCTTATGTTATTTGCGCCAACTAGCATACGAGCTAAGTGAGGCATGAGAAGTCCCACCCAGGCCACTATGCCGCTTATGCAGACGCTACATGCCGTAAGAAGCGTGGCGCAGATGATGATAATAGAGCGCTCAAAAGCTACATTTACGCCAAGTCTAGCCGCACTCTCATCGCCAAGAGAGAGCAAATTTATACGCCAGCTCATTGCGATTAGCAAAATGGCGCAGATGATCATCACAGGTGCTATAAATTTTAAATTTTCACTATCAAGCTTTGCAAGGCTACCAAGCTGCCAATAGACGATATCGGGCAGCTTTGTCTCAGGGTCAGCGACATACTTTAAAAAGCCGATCACTGAGCCCATAAGGCTGCTTACGATGATACCAGAAAGAACTAGCATAAGCGTGCTTGAGCGGCCCATCATCTTTGGTATTGCTAGCGTGATAGCAACGGCTGCTAAGCCAAAGCCAAATGCAAAAATTTGTATCCAAAATAGCGATAGATCAAAGATGATAGCAGTTGCTGCTCCCACGCAAGCACCAGCTGAGACGCCTAGAAGATCAGGGCTTACTAGCTGGTTTTTAAAGACGCCTTGATAGGCTGCACCACTCACGCTAAGAGCGGCTCCAACGAGGATAGCTGCGATAATGCGAGGGATGCGTAAATTTTCTATCACGTTTGTGATGTTGCTAGCTGCACCCTCTCCTAGACCAACGCTGTGAGCTAACACGCTAAAGACATCGCCAAATGATATGTAAAACCTACCAACGCAAAGTGCGACAAAGGCGCAAAGAAGCGTTAGCAGAGCTAAAAAAATGGTAACTAATGAAAAATTTGCGTTTTTCATATATTATTTTTTGCTACCGTCTGGGTTTAGACCTTTTAGGATATAGCCATACTCTGTATCGCTAAGATCGTGGTTTAAGAATTCTTTGTAAAACTCTTTTGTCTTAGCTTTTACATCTATATCTTTAAATAGATCTGGTTGGATAGTCTTTGCTGCCCATAAAATTTGAAGAGCGCTCTCTGCGCCGTATCTATCCCAGCCAAAAACGCCTTTTGGGTTGCCATAAACTTTGCCGTTTTTAACAGCATTTGAGCCTGAATATGCAGGGTTTTCTTTGATGGCTTTTATTTGCTCATCTGTATCAGCGCCACCAACGATGATGATATCAGGGTTTGCGTTGATGAGCTCTTCAGCTGTTAGCTCGATCATAGAGCCTTCTTTTGAGACTGCGTTTTTGCCGCCAGCTAAATTTATCCAAGTGTTTATGATAGTTTTTGTGCCATCAACCTTTAATAAATTTGCTCCGCCAAGCAAGTGAAGCACTTTTGGACGTTTAGCATCAGGGATGTCTTTTGTCTTATCAGTTACAAATTTGGTGTTATCTTGGATATTTTTTGTAAGTTTATCAGCCATAGCTCTAGCCTTGTCAGTGCCGATCACTTCAGCTGTTGCGTAGATACTTTTTTCCATATCTGGATAGTCTCTAAAGATCAAATTTACAGCGCTAAAGCCGTTTTTGCTAAGCTCGTCTTGATAGTTTTTGCTTGAGACTACGACAACATCAGGGGCAAGCTTAACAAGCTCTTCGATCTGAAGGTCTTTGCCATCAAGCGCGGCTGGTAAATTTTTAAGTCTTGGATAGACGAGGGCGAACCACTTGTTTTTCTTGATCTGATCGGTTGTGGCTACAACTTTATCCATACCGCCAAGCGCTAGGATGATCTCGTTGTTTGCATGCCAAAGAGCAGCGATCTTTTCAACCTTCTCAGGCACGCCTACTTTGACGCCTTGCATATCTGTTATGCTTCTAGCAGACTCAGCTGCGTTTAGGCTAAGAGCCATAAAAAGTGAAGCAACAAGGCTAAATTTAGCCATTTTTTGCAAAAAAATTTCTTTGCATATTTTTTTCCTTTACTTTAAAAATATAAAGTTGTATATTAATAATTTTTAGGTTAATTCTATGTAAAAATCCGCCAATTTCATAAATTTTTTAAAATTTTTATTAAGACAATATATATCTTTTATTGACATATATCATTAGCCACTTTTTTAAAATGAGATAAACTTCGCCTTAAAATTTTTAAAAAAAGGAGAATCAATGCGTGAATACAAAAAGTATTGGCTAGCACTTGTTGCAGTACTAGTAATTTGCTTTAGTATTTTAGGCTACTACGGCGTTGAGGTTTATAGAAGCTCGCCACCAGTTGTAAATTTTACAGATGAAAATGGCAATGTCGTTATCGACAAAGAGAGCATCTATAAAGGTCAAGAGGCCTGGCAAAGCATAGGAGGTATGCAAGTTGGCTCTGTTTGGGGACACGGTGCATATCAAGCGCCTGATTGGAGTGCGGACTGGCTTCACAAAGAGTTAGTTATATTTTTAGAGTTAAAAGCAGATGAAATTTACCACTCAAAATATGCTGACTTAAATGATGAGCAAAAAGCAAATCTAAAAGTTCTACTTAAAAAAGAGTACCGAGAAAATGGCGTAAAAGACGATAAAATCGTACTTAGTAGCGATAGATTAAAGGCTATGAAACAAGTAAGCCAAGAGTATTCATCACTTTTTGGAAATGACCCTAAGTTTAAATCTTTAAGAGAAGCTTATGCGATGAAAGAAAATACTCTTCCAAATGCTTCTGATAGAGATGATCTTAATAACTTTTTCTTCTGGTCAGCCTGGGCAACCGCAGCAAATAGACCTAATAGCGATGCTACATACACAAACAACTGGCCACATGAGCCACTAATCGATAATGTACCAACAAGCGAAAATATCTTTTGGTCAATCGCAAGCGTTGTAATACTTATTGCTGGTATTGGATTTCTTGTTTGGTTTAGCTCTTTTTATGGTAAAAAAGATGATGAAAAATTAGAAGCTATTAGCGAAGATCCACTTAGTAAATTAAGCCTAACTCCATCTCAAAAAGCTCTTAAAAAATATCTTTTTGTGACTTTGGCTCTTTTTGCATTCCAAATTTTAATAGGCGGCTTTACAGCTCACTATACAGTCGAAGGACAAGAATTTTACGGTATAAATTTATCAGCTTATATTCCTTATTCACTTGCTAGAACATGGCACATTCAGGCTAGTATTTTCTGGATTGCGACAGGATTTTTAGCAGGTGGTCTTTTTCTAGCACCTATTATAAATGGCGGTAAGGATCCAAAATTCCAAAAGCTTGGCGTAGATTTATTATTTTACGCACTACTAATCCTTGTAGTTGGCAGTTTTGCTGGCGAGTATTTAGCGATCGCAAATATTATGCCTATAAATTTAAGCTTCTGGTTTGGACATCAAGGATATGAATATATCGAGCTTGGACGTGTTTGGCAAATTATTTTATTTGTTGGTCTTGTCATTTGGATGCTACTTTTACTTCGCGGATTTATCGGCGGATTTAAGAACAAAGGTGACAAAAATTTACTTGCTATCTTTGCAGCTTCAGCCGTTGCAGTTGGATTATTTTACGGAGCAGGATTATTTTACGGCCAAAGAAGCCCACTTCCAGTGATGGAATACTGGCGCTGGTGGGTTGTGCACCTTTGGGTTGAAGGCTTTTTTGAAGTCTTTGCTACCGCTTCACTTGCTTTTGTATTTGTTAGTCTTGGTCTTGTTTCAAAGAGATTTGCTACGTTTTCAACACTTGCGAGTGCATCACTTTTCTTAGTAGGCGGAATTCCAGGAACTTTCCACCACTTATATTTTGCAGGCACTACAACACCTATAATGGCAGTTGGCGCTAGCTTCTCAGCACTTGAGGTAGTTCCTCTTGTATTGCTTGGCGCTGAAGCTTATGAGCATTATAGACTTCAGTTTGCTCAAACTTGGGCTAAGACATTAAAATGGCCACTTTACTGCTTTATCGCAGTTGCTTTCTGGAATATGCTAGGCGCTGGTGTATTTGGATTTTTAATCAATCCTCCGATTTCATTATTTTATATCCAAGGCCTAAATACGACTCCAGTTCACGGACATGCAGCACTATTTGGTGTTTATGGATTTTTGGCACTTGGATTTGTTTGGCTAGTAGCTACTTATCTATTCAAAGGTCAAGAATTTGATGAGAAGCTTATGAAAGTAGGCTTTTGGGGCTTAAATATAGGCCTTATGTTAATGATCGTGCTTTCGCTACTTCCAATAGGAATTTATCAAGCATTTGCAAGCCTAGAGCATGGCATGTGGTATGCAAGAAGCGCTGAGCTTTTACAACAATCACACTTACAAAATTTAAGATGGGTAAGAATGATTGGCGATACGATTTTAATAATCGGTGGAATCAGCTTCCTCGCACAACTTCTAAAATTTATGCTTAATAAAAAAGCTTAAAACTAAAGGGGCATTTTGCCCCTTTATTAAGCTATCTTTTCATAAAATAACGCAAATTCAAAAGGAAAGAAATGATTACATTTTTTAAAAGAATTTGCGTTATTTTTATCGTGCTCTTACACTCTTTTTTAGCTCTTGTAGTTGATTATTCATTTCCACATTATGCAAATGTACAAATCACAGGTAGCGATCTCAAACGTATGGACAAAGATGGCATTATCGATGATAAAAATCCAGCTGATGGCCTTACTAGAGATATTTATCTTATCTATACTAAAGATTCTAATAATCCAAATAAAGTCATGGCTTATAGAAATGAAGATACCGCATGGGGGTTTCCGTTTTATTTTAAATTTAACTCAGCTGATGTACAAGCCAAGGTTCAAGGTTTTGCAAATAGCGATAAAAACGTTACTGTAAAATATTATGGATATAGAATTTCTATGCTTCAAGAGTTTAGAAATATTATATCGCTAAAAGAAAACTGCAATGATACTAGTTGGCCGGTAGCTAGCTATGTATTTTACTTTATCTTATTTATCTCGCTAATCATTTGGATAAGAAAGATAAATAAGGCCTTTAGACCAAAAACTAGTGAAAATTTAGAGAAATAGATTACATTTGTTTTAGCTATTTGATATTTTAAAAATCAAAAAGAGAACTTTGTCTCTCTCTTTTATCTTTAAAAATTTCTGACGTTATCAGGCATTCTTAGCTCGTTTGCTTTGTTGTATTATTTGCCACATTCATCTACGTTTTTCCAGCTTATAAAGTAAAATTACACATCCAGATGCTTAAAATTATTTTTAAGAAAATCACCCACTTTTTTATGGCATGTAATTCTTTGCCTTGCCATTCATCGGTTGTGACCTAATTTAGTTCGCCAAGATCTTCTAAAAATGGCTTACAGGGAAGCCTTCTTGTATCTAGATCTATCTTATGCAAGGATGTCTATTATATTTTTAAAAATTTAAAGCCATTTTGCTGGCGTAGCAGTCTTTGTAAGTAGGGTTTTGGACTATAGGAAGAAATTTATAGTGGGTCGGTATAAATTTTAGGGGCAAAGCTGCCCCTATTTTTAGTAAAGACCGAAAGTTCCGTCTGTTCTTTTGTAGATCACACGCATTTTTGCGTCAACATCGTTAAATACATAAAATTGTTTATCACTTGATTTTAGTTTCTCAAGTGCTTCTTCGACTTCAAGTGGTTTATAAATTTCAAGCTCCATAGGCACGATTTCTTCAACGCCTTCGATCTTTTCTTCGCCTATTCTTGAGCGAAATTCTTTATCGTCAGCCTTGCCTTTAACAGTAAATTTCTTATCATGCTCTCTTCTTAAAACTTTTGATGCTTTTTCGATAGCAAGATCGATCGCAGCGTAAAGGTCTTTATCTTTTTGGCGAACGACTATGGTGTCTTTATGTGCCATATTTAGAGAAAATTCTGCGTTAAAACCTTTCTTGCCTTGTTTTTCATCGGCTGCTACAACACATCTTGCAGAGATAATGTCGAGATTGTATTTGCCAAGTGTATCAAAAGCGTCTTGGATATAGTTTTTGATTGGCTCTGTTAGCTCAAATTGTTTTCCTACAATGCTTATGTTCATCGTAATCTCCTTTATAGAAAGTAAGATGATTATAACACGCTAAAACTAAAAACAAATTAAACTAAAATCTTTATAAAATTTTAAAGTTTCTGAAGAGTTCGTTTGTGAAAATTTATAGGATTTGGCGTTTTTTTATCTTTTGATGTTACAAAAACATCAAAGATCATGTTGCCAGTACTTGCGACCCCGTTTGTCCCTGGCATGATGGTCGGTGGAGTGCATATACCGATATCGCCAAAGTAAGTTATTTTTACTTTAAAGTCGAACATATCGTTAAATTCTCCATTTACTTTATCTAAGCATTTATTTGAGAAATCAGTTCTAAAAATTTCAAACATCGCATACTCTGCTGCTGCTTGAGCAACGAGTTGTGCTTGCTCTCTTAGATAAATTTCACTGCTTTGTCTAGCTGATGTGCTAGCTATCGAAAGAGCAAGAGTGCTGATAGAGGCTGCTACAACTAGAAAAAATATCGCTGCTATTAACGTAAATCCTTTTCTCATTAATAAACCGCCTTTGACTTGCAAATGGTTATTTCTGATTTTTCTGCTTTAAGACAAAGCTTTAGCGCGATGACACCATTTTTTTCTGTAAAGACAAATCTTGTTACGTGTTTAGCTAGTGTCGCACTTTCGGCTTTGATAGCCTTTGTAGATGTTGAGTTAAATTTTTTAAAACTTTCATTTAGCCATGGTCTATAGTTGTAGTAAATTTTAAGGTCAAAAGAGCCGCTTTGTATATCCTCGGCACTTTGCTCAGCTGGTGCTATGGCAATGGCTGTGTAAGCTAGCTTATACTGTTCTGAAATTTTTTTATTTTTAAAATCACTTGAAATCTTAAGCGTGTCGATTGATTGTATGCCAACTTTTGCGATATCTAAGTGCCTTTGGTCTAAATTTTCTTGATAGCCAAAGCTACTACCAACTCTATAAAGTATGCTAGAAAATATCGCTACTAAACCGCCATTTTCATTATCTGCGTTTATACACCTAGAGCCGCTATTTACATCTTCTTCATCGCTATCATTTTCGCAGGTCAAGTCCATTACACCGTTTCTAAAAGCATCATTAAATTTGCTTCCAGGGCTTTTTAGTCCATTTGCAACAGAGCTATTTGCAAGATCTACATATCCGCTATATATGCCTTCTTCAAAGATGGGATCTCCGTTAGTATCATCTCCTTTATATTCGTTTATGCCATCAAATAGCTCATAAGCAGCTGGGATAAATTCTAAAATTTCAAAGTCGCTACTTAAATTTACGCCACTATCATTTAGGGCTAGGTAATCTCCATTTTTTTCCTAGCGATAACGCTTTGTTTGATTCTGTGGCTAAGTAGCATTGAAATTTGCTCTAGAGCGATTTCGCTTTGTGTTTCTAGTTCGTTTATTACTTTGCTTTGAAAATAGTTTTGATATAAATTCATAAGCGTATTAAAGCTCATAAGTGAGATAACGCCAAGTACGGTGATAACTATTATTAGCTCAATTAATGTAAAAGCTTTTCTTGTTTTTTTCATTTCCATTCTTTTACACTTAGAGTACTGCTTTCACCTATATTAAAGGCATATCCATAAAGTACGCTTTTACTCTCTTTTGTAGTTCTCATAGTCGTATCTAGCTTTATTTGTAAAACGTCGTTATCGTTTAAAGGAGTGCTAACTACAAATTTATCAGCTCCATTTGTTATAGTTGGAGTCGTTTCTGTATCTATGATAAAGTCACGTTTGGTAGTGCTAGCGGTTGGTGAGATAGATTTTTGGGTATTGAAATTTTTGATAGACTTTACTTTAAAATTTACGCTTTTGATTGATTCTGGAAGCTTTGAATCACTAGGCCTTGTAGCACATGCAGATAAATTTTGCACCGGATATGCAAGTATCCTATGTCCTTCACCTTTTACACCGCTTTTTTCATAAAAATCCGGATTTGCCCCTTGATCGCAGATAATAAGAGGAAAAATTATAGCCTCTTGAGTCGTTATAGAAGATGGCATGGTATTTTTACCGGCTATTAAGACTTGATCACTAAATGGTGCTTTTAATATTAATGACATATAAGTTTTAGCATTCATTAGTCCTTCTTGCATTAAGGATTGCTCGCTTAAATTTGAAGTAGTTCTTACCGCTAGTGGCAGGCTTGCACTTACTATGGCTACTACAAGTACTGACAAGATAAGCTCTATCAATGAAAAGCCACCTCTTTTTACCACTCTATTCTCCTGTTTGTCTTGTCGCTTATATCTAGGTTACTATCACTATTAGATTTTACTCCTATAAAACCTCCAACTGCGCCGCTTGTCTTATCTTCTATGTTATTGCTCTTTAGGACTTTACCAGCCCATTCGCCATTTGGTACTAGAAAATTTAGATTGAAATTATTTGTTTCAGGCTTCTCATCAAATTCGCTATAAAGAAGCCAGCTAGGTGCTCTCATTTTAGCCACATCAGTTACCGCTGAAGGATTTCTTATAAAAATTATTTGCTCGCCATTGCTTATGCTGCTTACATCATTTCTTAAAACAGTACCGCTGTAAGTGTTTGTAAAGCTAAAGTCATGATAGTTAAGTACTCCTGCATTGTGTTTTGGATTGGTGGCCCAAAATGGTGCAGCTGGAAAGTCTTGCCACAGTTTGCCATTATCTTTCATATAGATATTTTTATTGCATCCATCGCAGTAGGCACCATAATAAATTTTGGCATAAAAACCGCTATAAAGCCCTTCATAAAATGGTGCATAAACCCTACCAAAGTAAAATTTTGCTGTTGTTTCTGTTGTTGGTTTTTCATATTTTTTTACTGTATCGGTACTATCTGACATGCCACCAAAACTAAAATCATTACTTGAAATAGTAAAAGGATTTTTGGCATGATTTACTTTTCTTTCAAAATTAAAATATACTTCACCTTTGCCTACGCCATTTACAAAAGTATTTTTCTCTACATAAAATGTTGATTTTGTGACACTTGGATCTATTGCTTTTCTAGTGTTTGAGCCAGGAATTTCAAAAAATAAAATTTCTTCATTTGCTTTTGCTAATGTGCCGGCATTACCATCATTATCTGTAAAATTTAAAGGAACTCTATCTAGCTTTATGTCAAAGTTCATATTCTTTGCATAGCAATCTTCATTATAAAGTTTTGCAGGGTCATCGTTAAACAACCTAGCAGTTACTTCAAAGTCAAGCTTTGCTTTTTGTATGCCTTCATTATCAAGGTATGTTATATCGCTATCTTTTGTTATCTTTAGCTTGCTTATTTGTATATCTTTTGGTCTAAATAAATAATCTCTATTACCTTCTAGCTTTATACTACATCCGATCCTTCCTTCTTGAGCAGTGTCTTGTGACGGATCGTTGCTAATTGAGTTTTTTACACAATCATCAGCTCTTGATGGTGTATGTTGATCAGTTGCTGTATAGTCTTTGTCTAATACATAAAAATATGTATCGCCTATATCTGAGTAAGAGAAGCCAACAGGTCCACTTGATGTGTGACGGAAAATTTTACCCAATGCTTTATTTGGATCGTTAAAATCTACGCTTAGTTTGTTCTCGCTCTCTATAATGCTAGGATCGCAAGTCGCACTATATGCTGGTACAAGTTTTATCTCTCCATTTGAGCCACTTATGTTATTTATATAACCATTTGCTAAGCCACTATCAAGAGGTTTCATAGCTGCAAGAGCAATGTTATTATAAACTTTGCCGCCTATTAAAACATTGTTATTATTGATCGTATTCTTGTCAGTATCCCATAGCCTAAAGTGACTTGGCCTTATGGCAAAATCATCTAATTTTTCGCATTCAACTTTTGTAGTATTTGTCACTGGGTCAAGATGAGAAATTCTAAATTTTACGCTTTTATAGGCTCTGTCAATACTAATGCCTGACAACAAAATATCAGTTACACCATTAAATGTTATATCTTGTTCATATAAATTTGTTGGAGCACTGCAAGACTCGACCAACTCTACTTTTACATCTACTGGGGCATCTGGTACTTTTTTGTTGCCATCTGTATCATAGTTCGTGATATAGACATTAAATGGCGTAGAAACGATTTTAGTTAGAAGTCTATTTTTAAATTTAGTTTTAAAAGCTGCCGAGCCATCGTCTTGTCTATTGCTTGCGACGAAATTATTTGGACTGGCACTAACGCCTAAAGTAATGTTGTAATTTTGATTGCTACATCTTCTTATGTATGTGTCATAGGGCTGTAAATTTATATCAGCATTTGCGACTGTGGCTTTGTAACTATTTGGCTCAAATTTAGACTTAAGGGTAGTTTCATATATGGCATAAGCGTAGTTGCCTTGATGAATTAGCATTTCTCCACCCTTATTTGCAGCCGCACCTTGTCCTAAATAAAAAGTTAAGTCATTTCCGCTTAATTGCTGCAAGCCTGTGTTGTCGTTATAGTGTACCTGTCCTGACATAGTAAGCAGATCACTAGGCCCTTGTGATGCTTTATCTGCGTAAATGTAAGTTGAGTTTGGATTATAAATTTGGCTTGGATCTATTGTAGCTTTTAGTGCAAAGTCTTGGGCAGCTTCATTTGTATTATTTGTAACTTCAACGAAAGTTTTTAAAATAGTATTTGCTGGCACTACCGTCGGAGTATTTTCTTGCACCTTTGTAAAAGTACTATCGCTAGGTTTTTTTGCATAAATATATTCCATATAGCAAACATCTGGTTTATATATACGGGTAGAAAAGCCTACCATGGCCAAATTTATACGGTCAGCGCTTACAACATTAGCACTGCCTGAATTTTTAATTGTTGTAACTGTAAATTTTATATCTGCTTCTTTTTGGGAATGTGACATTTTATCTGATATATCAAATATATCTAAGTCTGCTTGAGAGTGAAATTTTTTGCCTGGATTTATAGGTTGTCCAAATTTTGTCATGGTTGAGTTAAATTGATCACCTTTTGCATTGTATTTGCTGGTTATACTCAGATAGCTACCTTCGTTTTCTATTTCAATATTCTCACCTTTTGTTTCTGGCTTTCCGCCAAAAGAAAACATTGTAAGCGTAGCATTTATATCGCCTGCCTTTGGTGTATAGATATTTTCAAATTTTACATCTATGGTTGAGCTCTTTACAGTACCAAATGGATCGCTTGACTTCATCCAGTCCGCCGCAAGTCTTTCTAGTCCATCAAATATACTAACAAGCTTTGGCTCTATATTGTTTGCTGCAGCGGTTTTATCATCAAAGTCATAAATGATGACCAAACTCCAAGCCGCAAATTGTGGTGCGATGGATTGTATCCAGTAGCCATTTTGCCCTTGAACTGGTGAGAACAGCAGTGTGCCGTATGTTTTTTTTAGTTTTCTATTAGTGGAATTGTTTACCTTATATATGCCATCATTTGGGTCTATAAAATCATCACTAAAGGGAATCGTAGTTGATCTGATATTACCGGCATAAAATGTCCTATCTGACTCACTAGTACCAAGAGAATCTCTAACTATATCTGTTACATCAGCGCTTGCTACATATTGGTAGTTTATTCCAGCTTTTACATAGTAGCTATTGGACTCGTTTTGATTATATGATTCAAGAGTCATTGATTTTGGTTTATACTCACTAAATGAGCCAAACCAAAAGACATCTTTTGGATCAGCATCTATTGTGATTGCATTTTTTCCAGGAGCTTTAAAATCAATCCTGCTATATCCTTTTATGTAATTTAGAGCATTTGTATATAAATTTGTTTTAATGGCCCAGTTTTGATAAAGAGAGCCACCCCAGTAAAGCCTGGCATAGACTACGTTTTTGCCTTTTAAATTATTTTGTATAAAGGTATTTTTCTCACTAAAATCAAATGTGGAAGAGGATGAATTTTGACAATAAGGATACTTGCTAGGATTATAAATATATGTTTTTTGGCAAAGCGTGTAATTACTAGACGTAAAGCCACCATCATTTAAAAATATTCTATCGGCGGTAGATGATGTTTTTGTTACGTTAGATGGATCTGGAACAAAATTATATCCAGCGTATTGTGGAATCATAATAGTAGCACCAATGGTAGCTATATCTCCATTTACTCTGGTATTTGATTTCCATTTATTGATCTTTGTTTTAAGCCTTTAGAGTGATCATCCCACATACCTATTAATGATCGTTGATTCCATGGAGAAAATTGCTCAACGTAAATATGATAGTGATCTTGTGCTAAGCCTGAAGAAAAGCTATTGGTGTCTATCGTCCAGGTTCTATCAGATTTTCTTATGCAATGTGGGATATTTTTAGAAGAGTTGTCTTGATACTCTTCAGCGTCTATAAAGCAAGAATAATTTGCACCACTACAACCTATAGATGCTGCTTCTGCTGTCGTACAAGCTCTGGGTGCACAAAAACCAAACGTGACAATAAAACAGAGTAAGTATGCTATCTTCACAACAAATCCTCTAAATAACAATAAAAAAATCTATCCTTAGATTTTTAAAAGCTTTTAGCTACTATTTTTGTATAAAATTTTCTATCATTTCAGCTTGTCCGTACTGAGGATATTTGGCAATGTCTAAAACGACTTGGGATAAGGTCATATTGTCCATATTGCAAACGATAGGAGCTATAAAATTTACAGTTGATTTTTCAAGCGGGAGTGCAACAACGATAATGTTATAAATTCTGAGTTGAGAGCTTTCTTTAATCTCCATAAGATCTTCATAATAGCTTGGAATATCGAATTCGTAGCTTCTTAATGCAAAAGGATTTATCATTGTAAAAGATGTCTCATCATCTTTGCTTGCTAGCTTAACAAAAAATTTATCAAGTTCAATTAACTCCATCGTCTTGATATGCTCAAAGCCTAAAATAGGGCTTTTAACACTAAAAATCATACTAACTCCTATTTTGTAAAGTTGCCGTATTTTATCATAGTTTTAAAAAATTTATACAAAAATAATAGCAAAAAATGTAGAATACGAGGATTTAAACTTTTTAAGGAAAAGCATGAAAAGATTTTCTAAATTTCTAGCAGTTATAGCTCTTTTGGGGCTTTTTAGTGGTTGTGCTGAAAAATATACCGAGCTTTACAATCTAACCCCCGATGAGTGGTATGCTCAGGTTATCGCTGATATAAAAGACGGTGATCTTGAAGCGGCCGATAAACACTATGTTTCAATGGCAAGTGAACACGTAGCAAGCCCACTTTTGGAGCAAATTTTACTTATCCTTGCCCAAGCTCACGCAAATGATGAAGAGTATCTAATGGCAAATCACTATCTTGACGAGTACATCAAAAGATATGGTGACAACGGCCCAAAAACAGAGTTTGCTCAGTATCTAAAGATAAAAGCAAATTTTGACTCATTTACTCAGCCAAACCGCAACCAAAAGCTTATGGAAGATAGCGTAACAGAGATCGAGAAATTTCTTTATATGTATCCAAATACTGAATATAAGCCACTTATTGAGACTATGCTTATTAAATTCAAACTTGCGCTTTACTTCCTAGATATGCAAATAGCTGATCTTTACAATAGGACTGGTCGTGATGTTTCGGCCAAAATTTACGAGCAAAAACTTGAAGAGTCACCGTTTAGAAATTCTGACCTTATCAAGCCTGATGTAGCATGGTATAGAAAACTGTTTGAATAGGAGAAATTTTGCAAATAAACGAAAATAAAGGCTTCCCAACTGAAATTCCTATTATCGTTGAGGACGAGCTATTTTTATATCCATTTATGATAACTCCGCTTTTTTTAAGCGATGATGAAAATTTAAAAGCACTTGAACTTGCCATACAAGAAGAGACTCCGATCCTTGTGGTGCCTACAAAGCCTCAGCAAGACGGCGCTAGAGACTTTGACGGCATATATGACGCAGGCGTAATCGGCACGATAATGCGCCGTGTGCCATTACCTGACGGACGCGTGAAGGTGCTATTTCAGGGCATCGACAAAGGCAAAATTTTAAAACAATCAGGCATAAACCCACTCCGTGGCATCGTCGATATGCTTCATGTCAAACGTCCATCACAGGTTAAAACTGATGCACTAATCGTAGTTTTAAGAGAAAAAGTAAGAGAGCTTTCGCAGTTTAGCCATTTTTTCCCGCCTGATCTTTTAAAAACGATAGAAGAGAGCGCTGAGGCGATCAGGGTTTGCGATCTCGTCTCAAGTGCACTTCGCTTAAAAAAACAGATCGCATATAGCTTTTTTGTCGAGGAAAATTTAGAGCAACGCCTACTAAAGCTCATCGACTATGTTATCGAAGAGATCGAGGCAAATAAGCTTCAAAAAGAGATAAAAAATAAAGTCCATTCAAAGATCGATAAGACAAACAAAGAGTACTTTTTAAAGGAGCAGTTAAAGCAAATCCAAGCTGAGCTTGGAGCGGATACGAGCCGTGAAGAGGAGCTTGAAGAGTACCGCAAAAAGCTTGATGCGAAGAAGAAATTTATGGCTGAGGACGCCTATAAAGAGATCAAAAAACAAATAGATAAGCTTTCTCGCATGCACCCAGACTCAGCAGACGCAAATACCTTGCAAAGCTATCTTGACTGGGTTTTAGAAATTCCATTTGAAAATGTAGCTAAGAAAAAGTCATCCATCAGCGAAGTGAGCAAGCATCTAAATGCCGATCACTACAGCTTGGAGAAGCCAAAAGAGCGCATCGAGGAGTATTTTGCTTTGCGTGAGCTTTTGGAGCTTAGAGGCGTTGGCGAAAAGGTAAATAATGGCGCTATTTTATGCTTTGCAGGCCCTCCAGGCGTAGGTAAAACTAGCCTCGCAAACTCGATCGCAAAGGCGCTAAAGCGTGAACTAGTTAGGATCGCACTTGGCGGACTTGAGGACGTAAACGAGCTAAGAGGCCACCGCCGCACCTACATAGGTGCTATGCCAGGCCGCATTGTGCAAGGGCTCATAGAAGCCAAGCAGATGAACCCAGTGGTTGTTTTAGACGAGATCGACAAGGTTGGAAGAAGCTACAGAGGCGATCCGACCGCGGTTTTACTTGAAATTTTAGACCCAGAGCAAAATAATAAATTTAGAGACTACTACCTAAATTTCAACATCGATCTTAGTAAGATCATCTTCATCGCTACAGCAAATGACGTGAGCATGATCCCAGCCGCACTTCGCGACAGGATGGAGTTTATCGAGCTTAGCTCATACACTCCACAAGAGAAATTTGAGATCGCTAAGAAATATCTCTTGCCTCAGGAGCTTAAAAAACACGGACTAAAACCAAGTGATGTGAGCATCAGCAAAGAGGCACTTGAGCTAATAATCAGCGACTATACAAGAGAGAGTGGTGTGAGAAATTTACGCCGTAGGATCGCTGATATATTAAGAAAAGTCGCTAAAAATATCCTTACCAAGAAAAGTGAGGGCAAGATCAGTGTCACAGCTAAAAATTTGAAAGAATTTTTAGAGAAAAAGGTTTATGAGATCGAGCCAGCGGATAAAAAAGATCAGATAGGTCTAGTAAATGGCCTCGCGTGGACTAGTGTCGGTGGTGACGTGCTAAGGATCGAGGCTATCAGGATCCAGGGTAAAGGCAGTATGCAAATCACCGGTCAGCTAGGTGACGTGATGAAGGAGAGCGCTCAGATCGCATTTAGTGTTGTTAAAGTGCTAATAGACAACAAAAAAATAAAAGTACCGATGACTATCGTGCCAAAACTAGATGACGATAAGCGTAAGCTTGAAGCTAGCGATGTTTATAGACGCTACGACCTTCACTTGCACGTGCCAGAGGGTGCTGTACCAAAAGACGGCCCAAGTGCTGGCATCACGATGGCAACCGCGATCGCATCGATACTAACTGATACAAAAGTAAGACACGACATCGCAATGACTGGCGAGATCACGCTAACTGGCAGGGTTTTACCTATTGGCGGACTAAAAGAAAAGCTTATAGCCGCTCACAAAGCTGGCATCAAAACAGCTCTTATACCTCGTAAAAATTATGACCGCGACCTTGTCGATATCCCAGCCGAAGTAAAAGCTGATATGAAGATCATCGCCGTTGATACGATCGATGATGTGCTAAAAAACGCTCTTGCAGCTAAAAAATAATCCTTACTCTAGCCCCATTTTCTCTCACTCGGGGCTAGTAAAATTTATAAATTTTGACGATCCTAAAATCCAAGCAAAAAGCCATATAACACATAAAAGCAATTAATAATTTAAACATTATAAGCACATGCAGCACACTAGAGAAAAATAAATTTTAAAATTTATGAGTGAGCATATCATACTTCCAAATTCAGTGACAAGCAAATAATGAAACCTGAATTTGGTAAGTCGCTAAGACAAGTGAGTAAAGTTTTAAAATTTGTAAATTTGCTTTATTAAATCAAGTGAGTGTCAAGTAAATTTTAAAATTTCATAAACGAGTGATTTTGGCTCTAAAATCTGAGCTAAGCAGTAAGTGAATTCAGATTTTAGTAGTCAGCTCTTGCAAGTGAATGAAGTTTTAAAATTTGTAAAGACGGCTTGATTAAATTTGTAAATTCCTTTTTATTCAAAAGAGAGACAAGAGGACTCAAATTACTAGGCCGTCCTCTTATCTTCCTTATTTAAATCTGCTAAATCACTCACGTTCAAGATGTATACAATGGCGCTAAAGCACTGCATGTGTTTCAAATACTCTGATAAATTTTAAAAATGTTCGCTTATAAATTTTAAAATTTGATGGACTTTTATTTTGCTGTAAATTTTTAACTATTTATGCTTTGCTTCATGCTCTAAAAGCCAAATTTTAGTTGGCAGGCCTTCGCCGCCCGAGTAGCCACCAAGCCCACTGCTAGCTAGCACTCTGTGACAAGGGACGATGATAGGCACTGGATTTTTAGCATTGGCTGATCCTGCTGCTCGGTAGGCATTTTTGTGACCTGTGGCAAGTGCTAGAGCTGCGTATGTGGTCGTTTCTCCGTATGGTACTTTTTGTAAAGCCTCGTAAATTTTTGCTCTAAAATTAGTTGTTTTTATATCAAGTTTTGTGCTGAAAGTTTTAAGCCTGCCTTCAAAATATGCTTTTAGCTCATCGAGGCAAAGCCTTAAATTTTCATCTTTTACAACAATTTTTTCAAATTTATCTACAAAATTTATCTCACAAATTCCATTTTTACTGGCAACGATCTCTAAAATTCCAATGGGCGATTTTAGGTAAGCTTTTGACACATTTGCTCCTTGAAATTTGAAAATTTGGGCAAATTTTACTTTAGTTTGTTTTGCTTTTTGATAAAATGCAAGCAAAACTAGCGATTTTTAGACTAAAAATAACGAGCAAAAAACCACAAAGGAATTTTATGAGCTTTTTTACCGACTACGAAAAACACGCAAGCGAGCGAGAAAAAGATGGCGTGCCACCGCTTGCACTAAATGCCAAGCAAACAAGCGAAATTTGCGAGCTAATAAAGCTTGCCAGCAAGTCTAGTGGCGACGAAAAGGCACAAAGCGAGCTAAAATTTCTTATAAATTTGCTTGAAACTCGTATCAATCCTGGCGTTGACGATGCAGCGAAGATAAAAGCAAACTTTCTTGGTGAAGTGATAGATGGACTTGCTGTTAACGGCCTTGACGCGATGCGTGCTATTAAAATTTTAGGCAAGATGCTTGGTGGATATAACGTGGAAATTTTAGTGCGAGCTCTAAAAAATAGCGATGAAAATATCGCGCATGCTGCGGCAAATGAGCTAAAAAATATCATCCTGGTGCATGAATATTTTGACGAGATAGTAAAACTAAGTAGCAACAATAAATTTGCAAAAGATGTACTTGCTTCTTGGGCAAATGCGGAGTGGTTTACGCATAAAAAGCCAATCGAAACCTGTATAGACGCAGTCGTTTTTAAGGTACCAGGTGAAACAAATACTGATGACCTAAGTCCAGCGAGCGAGGCCTATACAAGGGCTGACATACCACTTCACGCAAAAGCAATGCTTGTTAAAAAGATGCCTGAGGGTCTAGAAATTTTAAAAGAACTTAAAACTCGTGGTAAAAAAGTTGCGTATGTTGGCGACGTGGTTGGCACTGGCAGCAGCAGAAAGAGCGGTATAAACTCGATCCAGTGGCATTTGGGCGATGAGATCGAGGGTGTGCCAAACAAAAAAACGGGCGGCATCGTGATCGGCACTACCATAGCTCCTATATTTTTTAATACCGCTGAAGACAGCGGTGCACTGCCAATAGTTGCAAACGTAAATGAGCTTGAGATGGGCGATGAGATAGAAATTTATCCATTTAAGGGTGAAATTTATAAGTTTATTGGCAGCGAGAAAAAACTCGTGGCAAATTTCAAACTAAACCCAAATACTCTAAGCGATGAGATAAGAGCGGGTGGCAGGATACCTTTGATGATAGGTAGGCAAGTCACCAAAAAGGCTAGAGAGGCCTTGGAGCTTGGCGAGGAGCAAATTTTTATAAAGCCAGATCAGCCAAAAGAGCAGAGCGGTGGCTATACGCTGGCTCAAAAGATGGTCGGCAAGGCTTGTGGCAAGGCTGGCGTTAGAGCTGGGGCTTATGTGGAGCCAGAAATTTTAACTGTTGGCTCGCAAGATACGACTGGGCCGATGACTAGAGATGAGATAAAAGAGCTTGCTAGCCTTAGTTTTGGGGCGGATTTTGTTCTGCAAAGCTTTTGCCACACGGCCGCCTATCCAAAGCCAAGTGATCTTGTGATGCATGAGAGCTTGCCAAAATTTATAAATTTACGTGGTGGCGTGAGCCTAAAACCAGGTGATGGCGTCATCCACTCGTGGCTAAACCGCATGGTCTTGCCTGATACGGTGGGCACTGGCGGCGATAGTCACACGAGATTTCCTATTGGTATCAGCTTTCCAGCGGGCAGCGGCCTAGTGGCGTTTGCAGCGGTGCTTGGCATGATGCCGCTAAATATGCCAGAGTCAGTTTTAATAAAATTTAAAGGCGAGCTAAAAGAGGGCGTGACGCTTCGTGATCTTGTCAATGCGATACCTTATTTTGCTATCAAAAAAGGGCTTTTAAGTGTTGAAAAGAAAAACAAAAAGAACATTTTTGCAGGTAAAATTTTAGAGATAGAAGGGCTTGAGAATCTAAAAGTAGAGCAGGCGTTTGAGCTAAGTGACGCTTCGGCTGAACGCTCGGCCGCGGCTTGTGTGGTAAATTTAGGCGTTGATAGCGTTGTGGAGTACGTTCGCTCAAATGTTGCGCTAATTGACGCGATGATAAAAGCTGGTTATGAGAGCCGTGAGACCCTGCTTAGACGAAAAGAAAAAATGCAAAAATGGCTTGAAAATCCGACTCTTTTAAGAGCCGACAAGGACGCAAGATATGCTGAAATTTTAGAGATCGATTTGTCGCAGATAGATGAGCCGATTTTGGCTTGTCCAAATGACCCAGACGATGTGGCAACACTAAGTGAAATTTTAGCTGATAACAAAAGAGTGCACAACATCGACGAGGTCTTTGTAGGTAGCTGTATGACAAATATCGGCCATTACAGGGCGCTTGCTAGAATTTTGGAGCATGAGAGCAAGCTTACAACTAGGCTTTGGATCGCACCGCCAACAAAGATGGATAAAAGCACGCTTGAAGATGAGGGCGTTTATGAAATTTTTAAAAGATTAAATGCGAGGACAGAGGTGCCAGGTTGTTCGCTTTGTATGGGCAATCAAGCAAGAGTAAACGACAATGCAGTGGTGTTTTCTACATCAACTAGAAATTTTGATAACAGAATGGGCATGGGTGCGAAGGTCTATCTAGGAAGTGCCGAGCTAGCCGCCGTTTGTGCTCTGCTTGGGCGTTTACCAAGCGTAGATGAATATAAAAAGATAGTAAAAGATAGTCTTAGCTTAAATAAAGATGAAATTTATAAATATCTAAATTTTAATGAAATAAGCGAGTTTAGTATATAAATTTGTTACAATATCGCGAAATTTTAAGGAGCTTTGATGAAAAAAGTAGTTTTTTTTCTCTTTTTTAGCGTTTGTTCTTTGGTAAATTTACACTCTTTAGAGTGCAGTGATCTTGCCAAAAAAGAGAGCTTTAAAACTACTCCAAACGATCTTGCTTACGCGAATGAAGGGCTATTTTACTGTGATGGCTCGCTTTTAAATTTAAAAGAAGTAAAAGAGCTTTTTGATGCGAGTGTGGCTGTTAGAAGTGAGTCTCAAAGCTGCGTTGGTGATAGAGTTTATAAAGAAAATTTAAACAAGCTTAGATGGCTTTTGCTAAAAGCGTCATTCGCACCTGAGCTTTATCAAAAAGAGCTTGCAAAGCCAGAGATTGCTGAGGGTGAAAAAGACGCTAGAATGGAGTATCTTAGATACTGGGCAAACGAGAGCTTGTTTAATTTTTTAAAATATAAAAAATTTTTAGAAGCTTATAAAAATGCTCAAACTCCGCTTGTAAAATTTTATGAAAGCCTGGGACTTGATACGGCAAGTGCTGCTTACTACGCAACTAGCGTGGTAAATGAGTTTTTGACTTTTGGTGTTGGTAAAAATGTAAATAAAGCTAAAATTTTAACACCTGAGCAAAGTATGATGGCTCAAAGGATAAATTCCGATGAGCTAGCAAATTTACTTTACTCAAAAAATTTCAGTACCGCTGAGCTTACAAATTTGCTTAATATCGCACTTTTAAACGAAAAAAGTAGCGATATGATAAAAGAGATTATAAGGCGTGGGGCCGATGTGAATTTGGGCGATGAGACGCCGCTATTTTTTGCTTTAAAAAATATAGAAAACGTAAAAATTTTACTTGCAAATAAGGCCGATGTAAATCACAAAAATTTCTTTGGGAAAAGTGTACTTTTTTATGCTGTGCAGTTTAGCGATAAGCCACTTTGTGAGCTTTTGCTAAAAAATGGTGCCAATGCCAACGAGAGCTATATAGATGAAAATGCCAAGATGAATATGATAAATTTGGGTGTGACGCAAGTTGAAGATACATGCGGTCTAGAGCATACGAACAGAAGCGTTTTTATGCATGCAGCAGCTCACGCAACGCCAGAAATTTTAAAGCTTTTGATAGATAGTGGCGCTGATATAAACGCGACTGATGACGCTGGATTTAACGCGCTTGACTATGCCATGAAAGAACAAAACGAAAAGACAATCAAATTTTTAGAAAATTTGGGTTTAAAACCAAATTTCAATTAGGAAAAATCATGAAAAAGACAGCTTTTGTAACCGGTGCAACATCTGGATTTGGCGAGGCGATCGCCAGAAGACTCTCAAAAGAGGGCTACAAGATAGTCGCTCTTGCAAGGCGAGAAGATAGGCTAAAGAAGCTTGCAAGCGAGCTTGGTGATACACATATCATCGTAGCTGACATACGCGACAAAGAGGCTGTTTTTAAAGCGGTCGAGAGCCTGCCTAATAAATTTAAGGATATCGAAGTGCTTGTAAACAACGCTGGCATGGCGCTTGGACTTGAGAAGACGATAGATGCGAAGGTGGAGGACTTTGAGGCGATGATAGACACCAACGTCAAGGGTCTCATCTACTCGACAAAGGCGGTTTTGCCGCTACTTTACAAACAGGAAAAGGGCTATATATTTAATCTCGGATCGACAGCTGGCTCATGGCCATATCCTGGAAGCAACGTTTACGGCGCTACAAAGGCCTTTGTGAAGCAGTTTAGCCTAAATTTAAGAAACGATCTAGTTGGTACAAATATCAGGGTGACAAACATCGAGCCGGGGCTTTGTAAGACTGAATTTAGTGAGGTTAGATTTAGAGGAGATAAGGCAAAGGCGGATAGTCTTTATGAAAATACAAATTTCATCACATCTGAGGATATTGCGACTATTTTGGTAAATTGTCTAAATATGCCTGGAAGTGTCAATATAAACAGGGTCGAAGTCATGGCAAATACGCAGACTTGGGCTGGGCTTGCGATAGAAAAATTTTAAGGAGTTCTTGTGAGACTAATTTTATTATTACTTTTTTTTAGCGTTGCGCTTTTTGGTGTCGATCCAGAAGTGGCAAAGAGAAACGCTGAAATTTATGGCGTATTCACTCTTATACCACCTGTTGTGGCAATAGCACTTGCTTTTATCACAAAAGACGTCATCTTGTCGCTATTTATAGGTGTTTTTAGCGGAACATTTCTCATAAATATCATCAATGAAAACATCTTTATGGGTATCGTAAAAGGCTTTACAGGTATCGTTTCAAGGGTCGTTGAATCAATGGCTGATAAGACTGACTCAGGAATTTTACTTCAAGTGCTTTGTATCGGTGGTGTGGTCGCACTTATCACAAAAATGGGTGGTACAAAGGCGGTTGCTCTTTGGCTTAGCAAAAAGGCAAAAAGCGGCATTTCAGCTCAAATTTCAACGTGGCTGATGGGAATTTTTGTATTTTTTGATGACTATGCAAATGCTCTAATAGTAGGCCCTATAATGAGACCAATAAGCGATAAATTTAAAATAAGCCGCGAAAAGCTAGCTTTTATTATAGATGCTACCGCAGCACCGATCGCTGGTATTGCTATCATCTCAACATGGGTTGGTCTTGAGGTTTCACTCATTGAAAAGGGCTATGAGCTAGTTGGAGAGACTGGAATTAACGCTTATTCTATATTTATCGAGACAATTCCATATAGATTTTACAACCTCTTCATCTTATTTTTTATAGTCTGTACAGCCTTGATGCAGCGTGAATACGGACCAATGCTATTAGCTGAAAGACGTGCTAGAAGAGGCGAGCTTCACTCAGGTAAAACTCAAATCCAAGATCTTGAAGATAAAACACTTGAGCCAAAAGAGGGCGTAAAATTAAGTGCTGCAAATGCTGTTGTGCCACTTCTTGTGCTGGTCATTGGCGCATTTACTAGTTTTTACTTTAGTGGTCTTGCTGCACTTGAGGGCGATGCTCTTAAAAATGCACTCGCTAATCCACTTTCATTTTCTACATTTAAAGATACTTTTGGCGCAGCAGACTCAGCTACATCGCTATTTCAAGCAGCGTTACTTGCTAGTATCGTAGCTATCACAATGGGCGTTTGGCGTAAAATTTTTGACGTAAAAGAGGCTATCAGCACATGGGTAAAGGGCTGGAAGACTATGATAATTACGGTTGTGATTTTACTTCTTGCGTGGAGCCTTAGTGCTGTTATCAAAGAGCTTGGCACATCAAGATATTTGGTTGATCTATTAAGCTCTTCAACACCTAAATTTATCCTGCCAGTTGCTGTTTTTATCCTTGGTTCATTTATTAGCTTTTCGACTGGAACAAGCTACGGCACGATGGGAATTTTAATGCCTCTAGCTATCCCACTAGCTTACGCTGTTGGTAAAAACTACGGACTAGAGGGTGATGCGATGCATGCATATATGATCGTAAATATCTCAGGCGTACTTACAGGTGCGATCTTTGGCGATCACTGCTCACCGATCTCGGATACTACGATACTTTCATCAATGGGTGCAGGATGTAATCATATCGATCACGTATCGACTCAAATGGTCTATGCACTTAGCGTTTGTGCAGTTTGTGTGCTAGTTGGCTACTTACCGGTTGCACTTGGTCTTAGTGTTTGGATCGCGCTTCCTTGCGGTTTTTTAGCGATTTGGGCGCTAGTTAGATTTGTTGGAAAGAAAGTAGAAGCATAAATTTGGATTGCAATTATTTAAAAGAGTGCGGCTCTTGCACTCTTTTTGCCCCTTATGATGAGCAAATTTTATTTAAAACTGACCTTGTAAAACAAAATTTTTCAGAGTTTTATGATGGCGAGTTTGATATTTTTAGCTCAACGCCAAAACACTACCGCACAAGAGCTGAGTTTGGCATCTGGCACGAAGGCAGCAAGCTTAGCTACACGATGCATGCAAGTGAAAAGGGCAAAAAGGTCTTTATAGATGATTGTCCAAAGGTTTGCGAGCAAATTTCAGAGCTTATGCCAAGCTTGCTTTATAACTTACAAGAGATTGAAATACTACGCGCAAAGCTTTTTGGAGTGGAATTTATATCTTGTAAAAGCGGTGTTTTAGTCACGCTTCTTTATCATAAAAGGCTTGATGGCGAGTTTGAAGCGGCTATGAAAATTTTAGCTAACAAGCTTGATGTCACTATACTTGCCAGATCTCGCGGGCAAAAGCTACTAAGTGGTGAGCTAAATTTGATCGATGAGCTAGATGTTGGTGGTGAAATTTATAAATTTAGCCTAAGTGAGAATGCCTTTATCCAGCCAAATAGAGCCGTAAATGAAAAGATGATAGCTTGGGCAAAAGAGTGTGTGCAAGGCGGTGCTGACCTTCTTGAGCTCTACTGCGGACATGGAAATTTTACTATTCCGCTTTCGTTTAAATTTAACAATGTACTTGCCACTGAAATTTCAAAGAGCTCGATCGCAAATGCCCTTAAAAACTGCGAACTAAACAAAGCTAAAAATATCAAATTTCTGCGTATGGACGCTGATGAGCTTATGAGCGCATTTGCTGGCGTTAGGGAATTTAATAGGCTCAAGAATATAAATTTAAGCGATTTTAACTTCTCTCATGTTCTTGTCGATCCACCCCGTGCAGGACTAAGCGAAAGTGTTGTAAATTTCATCAAAAATTTTAAAAATATCATCTATATATCGTGCAATCCAGAGACTCTAAAAGAAAATTTAAAAGAGCTTTGTAAAAGCCATGAAGTGATAAAATTTGCCATTTTTGATCAGTTTGCAAACACTCATCACATCGAGTGTGGCGTGCTACTAAGGGCAAAAGAATAATTTAAAAAAGGAAAAATAAAAATGGTTTCACTAAATAAAATTATCCAAGCAAAGATTACGATCGGTCATTTTGTAAATAAAACTCCATTTGCTCTGAGTGCAAAACTTAGCAAAAATTTGGGAGCAAGTATCTATCTAAAAGAGGAAAATTTACAGCGAACCGGCGCATATAAGATAAGAGGCGCATACAATAAAATAGCTAGCCTAAGTGATGAGGAGAGAAAGCGTGGTGTCGTGGCTGCAAGTGCTGGCAACCACGCTCAAGGTGTAGCTATAAGCGCAAAAGAATTTGGCGTACACGCTTGTATCATCATGCCAGAATCAACCCCGCTTCTAAAGGTTGCTGGTACGAAAGACCTTGGTGCAGAGGTTATTTTAAAAGGTGATAATTTTGACGAGGCGTACGCTTTTGCAGTTAATTATGCCAAAGATAAGGGTATGACCTTTGTTCATCCATTTAACGACGAGTACGTCATGGCGGGGCAGGGCACTGTTGGGCTTGAGATGCTTGATGAGATAAGCGATCTTGATATAGTCATCGTCCCAGTTGGCGGCGGTGGGCTAGCTAGTGGTGTGGCTAGTTGTATAAAGCAGGTCAATCCAAAGACAAAAGTAATCTGTGTCGGCGCAAAAGGCGCTCCAGCTATGTTTAATAGCTACGGTGCTAGAAAAAGCATAAATTCAAAATCAGTCCGCACCATAGCTGATGGTATTGCTGTGCGTGATGCGAGCGAGATCACGTTAGCAAATATTATTGAGTGTGTTGATGAGTTTGTGCAGGTTGATGACGAGGAGATCGCAACTGCGATTTTGTTTTTGCTAGAGACTCAAAAGATCGTTGTAGAAGGAGCTGGTGCAGCTGGCGTGGCAGCACTTATGCATGATAAAATCAAATTTAAAAAAGGTGCAAAGATAGGCGTGGTGCTAAGTGGTGGAAATATCGACGTACAAGTACTTTCTATCATCATTGAAAAGGGTCTTATCAAGTCTCACCGCAAGATGACACTTCAAATCACACTTGTGGATAAGCCAGGAGCGCTCATGAGTCTAACAGATAGCTTAAAATCAGCAAACGCAAACATTGTGAAGATCGACTACGATCGCTTCTCGACAAGGCTTGATTATGGTGATGCAAGTATTACTATCACACTTGAGACAAAGGGTCTTGAGCATCAAGAAAAGATCAAAGAAGTGCTTACTAAAAACGGTTTTTCTTTCACTCAACTATTTTAATTTAATGGCTCGCTACTATTTAAAGTAGCGAGCATGATTTACCTATTAAAACAAAATCTCAAATTTTGCATTTACGCTGTTTGACTTCACGTCTTTAGCAAAAGCACCTGTGTAAGATAAACCTAAATTTATATTTTTATAAACATTTGCTTTTACACCAAGGCTAGCTGTGCCAAGATCGCGTACCTCTTTACCTTCAAGTTCCAAGTATCCAGCATTTGCGATATTTACGCCGATATTTGGTCTTGTATCGCCAACTAGTCTATTGTAAGCTAGATCAGCTTCAAATTTCATCTTTGTACTACCAAGACTAAATGGCACACTAGGGTTTAGACCTATGCTAAATACACCTAAATTTCTAGTTTTTTCATCAACATCCATTCTGAAAATTCCTACATTTTGGCTAGTGCTATCAGTTTTCATACGTAGATAGCTTGCGCCCACATAAGGATTTAGTGAGAAATTCGCACTATTAAATGCTATTAGTGCCAAATTTGCGTAAGCAGTAAGTGCTTTTTCCTTGCTTTTTACATGCTCATCTGAGTAAAAGCTAACGATCGTGGCACCATTTTGTGTTTTTCGTTTTGCATTTGTGTATATTAGACCGAGGTCTAGTTTTGTGCTAGCGATCTGGCTTTTTCCGTAGATGCCGATGCTTGTACTTTTTGTTTTATAAGCATCATCGCCATCTTCTTTTACTTTTTCACTGCCAGCACCAAGCACGCCACCAAGTGTGAAAGTATCATTTATATTGCCGTCAAATCCAAAAAGCTGAGTGAGTGAGTTTGCTTTTACATCATCAAATTTCATAGCATTAGCCATGGTATTTGACCAAAAATTCATGCCACTCGCATCGATTGCTTTTGCACTGAATGGATCAAATTCATGGTTGATGATTGCATTTTTGAGCAAGATATTTTCTAGTAAAAATGCATTATGTTGAGCTAAATTTGCATTATTTGCAAATGTTTTTAGTGTGTCACTTGCTTGTTTTGGAGTAGCGTAGATGAAGTGTCTATATAGATCACTCGTAATAACTGCTGGTCTACTTCTAAACGGTGAAGCAAGGAGTGCTGGTCTGCTAGCTGTGCTCTCAATGAGCTGTGCTACTCTTTTTTGGTTGTCGCTAGCTGCTATACTTGTTATTGTATTTTTTGATTTTTTAAGTGTTAGCTCTAGCTTGTTGTCACTATAATTTCTAGTAAGGTCAAAAAATGCATATTTTCTTAAGATAGTGTCATTGTAGCCACTAAAATTTCCAGTTACGGCATAAGTTTTTGCCTTTGAGCTATCATCATATAGTCTTTTCATGACATCTACATCTGGCTCGCTTATACCTATGATAGAGTTCTTCTCAAAATTTAGATTTAAATTTGCTGCGTTATTTGAGATGATATAGCTACCGCCTGTTTTTATAGTAGCTTTTACTGTGTCATTTGTACTTTTTCTAGTTACATCTTTAAAAGATAGCTTTTGAGAAAATCTACTTTTATCAATCTCTCTAACACTCATCTCTTTAACAATCTCAAGTGCACCACCATTTTCAACTACTACTTCGCTTGATTTTAGTGATTGATTTAGTGCTGTGATCTTGCCACTTTTTATTATAGTCTTGCCAGTGTATGAGTTGGTTCCGGCTAGTTTTAGAGTGCCTAGACCTCTTTTGATAAGAGTTCCTTCATAGCCTTCACTAGCTCTTTGTTCTCTCGCTTTTTCTCTAGCATTGCCTATATCAAGTTCAGCCCTTTGCTCGGCTGTTAAATTTGCCATTCGCTCAAGCTCGGCTTTGCGATTAGCCCAAATTTGTGCCTCTGCTTCATCTTCGGTCTTCCTGTATTTTATAGCTACATCGCTTATATTATTTGAGTAAAGATCGTCTATGTCTAGACTTACATCAAATACACCTAGCAGCTGTCCTGGTCCAAACATAGCCTTTGACATATCAAGTGCTCCCCAGCCCCAGCGTTCATCAGGTACGCCAAGTGGTGCAGTAAAGCCAGAAATTTTTCTTGTATCGGCTGGCTTTTTAAACTCATCTTTGACTTGTCTTGCAGTAGTTAGCAGAACATCTCTTGCTTGAGTATTACTCATATATGAATATCTTTGCATGACAAGCCCAAGTGCGCCAGTGACGTGTGGAGCTGCCATTGATGTACCATCCCAGCTATCGTAACTAGCCTCTCCATTTTTAGGATCAACTGTGCTTGATTTTATACTTTTGCCAGGTGCTGCGATACTCCACCATTTTGAGTGTCCTGCGGTGTTAAAGTATTGTGCATCGCCATCTGTCACTCCAGTGACGTTTATCCAGTATTTTTCAGCATCTGGACGAAAATATGGAAGCATTGCTCTTGTGTATGACTCTTTCATGCCGTTTCTATTTCCGGCAGTGAAGACTTGAATGATGCTATATCTTTTGGCGACTTCATAAGCGGCATCCATGAAATTTTTGCCTTTTGTAACAAATGGATAGTAGCTTTTATAGGCTGCGTCAAGGTCTTTTATATCTAAGCTATTGCCGCCATCAAATCCAGTTGCTCCCTCATAAGCTTTATAAAATTTTCGGTTTGAACCCCAGCTATTATTTATAGCTCTTGCGCCACCTTTGGCTAGTCCCTCATAAGATGCTAAAAAGAAGTTGTAGTCTTGGTTTGGTCCATATGTCATACCGTCGGTTCCGCCAGTATTTCCTACTATAAGTTTTGAGCCAAATGCTACACCATGCATCCCTTTTCCATCTCTTGAACCAGCAATTGTACCAGCTACGTGTGTGCCGTGTGAGTCGTTTACGCCAGCGATCCAGTTGCCATCAGCTTCAAATTTTTCACCTTTTTTAAAGTCGCCAAAGTCAGCTCTGTTTTTATCAGTGCTTCCCTTTTTTAGGTAAGGAGAGTTGCCGTGCTCAGTATCTGGATATTTTTGTCCGTCTTTGTAGTAGCTACCAGAAATTTTTAGTGCGCTTATCCTACCGTCACTAAGTTCAGGGTGGCTAAGTAATGCGCCAGAGTCCATAACACCAAGCGTCACACCTTTGCCTGTCACTCCAAGAGCATACGCGATAGCCGCATTTATACGTTTTATCCCCAGTATGCTTCATACTCAGCGCTCTGCCAGCTGCTTATGTCGCCAAATTTACCACTTTCTTGATCGTTGGCATTTAGTGAATTTGCAAGCAAAAGAGCACAACAAGCCGTGCTTATCAAAATACATTTTTTGTTTAAAATGGATCTTTTCACATCTCATCCTTTGCATAAAATTTAAAAGGATTGTAATATCATTAAAATAAATTATTAATTAAAATATTAAAATTTATGATAAAATTTACTTTAATAATCCCTTTTTTACGCTATTTTTACTATAATATATGAAAAGATGATTAAGATATTATCACAAAAGTATTATTAATTACAATTATATCTTAAAACAATTATTTAAATATGATTTTTAATAAAAGTAAAATTTCACCTTTGCTTTACAAAATTAAGCTAAAATAGCAAGCTTTAAAGGAGAAAGAATGAGTGAATATATAAATTTGATATTAGCCCTTTTGCTTGCGGTTCTTGTATTTGCATTTTACAGGGCAAATAAGGCTTTAAAAAAGGCTAAAGATGAGAGTCAAAATGTATCTGTAAGTACTGAAATTTCGCAGCTAAAAAGTATAGGCGAGCTATCCGTCTTTCAGGTATATAGCAAAGAGATCGTCACAAAAACCGACCATGCGTTTGGAAATTTTGGCAAAGAGTATCTAAGGTGGCTGGTAAGCGAAAAGAAGCTTTCGATGATATTTGAGTTTGAGATAAATTTTATCTATGATCTAACCAGTCCAAAGCTCGAGATCATGCAGATCGCAAACTCTAGCTACAAGATAAAAATGCCCCCATGT